>JAVWKG010000050.1:0-20873 GCA_036638655.1 Lysinibacillus sp.
ATGGCCCCTTGGTCAAGCGGTTAAGACACCGCCCTTTCACGGCGGTAACACGGGTTCGAATCCCGTAGGGGTCATACTTGAAGAACGGAAGATGTTGAAAAACGTCATCTGTTCTTTTTTTTGTATTTGGAAATCATTTCAGATAAGATGTTGATAGAGGAGGAGTAAAGATGAATGATAAATTAAAGTGGGTTAAGAATAGGCAGCTCCAATTGCAAGGAAACATAGCACAAGCAGAACCTTTACTAGATTACTTTAAGGTAGAACAGGTGAATCGTGTGGAACGCTTTCATCGTACATATGAGAAGTTTGAAGCGACACCTTTACATAGTTTACATACTTTGGCGGCTTATGTAGGGGTAAATCAAGTTTTTGTGAAGGACGAGGCGTACCGACTGGGCTTAAATGCGTTCAAGGTGTTAGGTGGTATTTATGCGTTAGGACAGTATGTAGCAAAAGTGTTGGGGAAAAATATTGATGAGCTGTCGTTTGAGGAATTAAAGTTGCCAGAAGTTAAGAAGCAGTTAGGGGACTTGACGTTTATTTCGACGACGGATGGTAATCATGGACGTGGTGTGGCTTGGGCTGCAAGAGAGCTTGGCTTTAAGGCACGTATTTATATGCCAGCTGGTAGTGCGAAGGAGCGCCTGGAAAATATTAAAAATGAAGGTGCCTATGCTGAAATAACGACTATGAATTATGACGATACAGTTCGCTATACCTCACAGTTAGCTGTGGAGAATGGTTGGATTGTTGTACAAGATACGATGTGGGAAGGCTATGAGGAAATACCGCTGTGGATCATGCAAGGCTATACAACGTTAATGAAAGAAGTTGTACAAAGACTCGAAGAAGCACCGACACATGTATTTTTGCAAGCTGGTGTGGGCTCTTTTGCAAGTGCAATGGTAGCGTCTTTACAGCAGTATTATAAACAGGACATAAAGTTCGTGTTAGTGGAGCCTCATGTAGCGAATTGTTATTATGAAAGCTTTAAACAAGGGACGGACCTGGCGGTAAATGTTGGTGGAGCAATGCAAACAATTATTGCTGGGCTTGCTTGCGGTGAGCCAAGTCCAGTTGCATGGGATATATTGAAAGCTTATACGCAAGTGGGCATTAGTTGTGATGAGGAAGTAGCTGCAACTGGTATGCGCGTGTTAGGTAATCCGCTAGAACAGGACCCACAAATCGTTGCAGGGGAGTCAGGTGCGGTAACAGCGGGTTGCTTCTATACAATTATGACCGACAGTAACTATCAGGATTTAAAAGAAGAATTGCAATTAAATCCAACTTCACGTGTATTATTAATTAACACTGAAGGGGATACGGATGCCATTAATTATCGTGATGTTATGTGGCACGGCAAATATCCAACTACTTAGAAATTAATAATATCATTTAATTTTAAATTTCAGATTGTTCAAAAATATTAGGTATTCTATAATAGTAAGTGAAGTTAGTAGAGTGAGGAGTTTTTTAGATGACAGGGTTTTCTATTCAGATTGAACGTACGACAGCATTAAAGGATAAGCCGGATGTACATACATTAGGATTTGGACAAGTGTTTACAGATCACATGTTTGTGATGGACTATACAGAGGGACAAGGATGGCATTCTGCACGTATTACACCGTATCAACCGATTACATTGGATCCGTCTGCGATGGTTTTCCATTATGGTCAAACAGTTTTTGAGGGGATGAAAGCTTATTTAACTGCTTCAAATGAAGTGCTTTTATTCCGCCCAGAACGTAACTTTCAACGCTTAAATCATTCAAATGAACGTTTATGTATACCGAAGATTAACGAGGATCATGCATTAGTTGCACTGAAAGAGCTTGTGAAAATAGATCGTGAGTGGATTCCAACAGCGCCAGGTACATCTTTATACATCCGACCATTCATAATCGCAACAGAACCATATTTAGGTGTGTCGGCATCAAAGAATTATCAGTTCATGATTATTATGTCACCGGTAGGTTCTTACTATAAAGAGGGACTTAATCCCGTAAAGATTTTAGTTGAGAAACAATATGTACGTGCAGCTATAGGCGGTACAGGCGAAGCGAAAACAGGTGGGAACTATGCAAGTAGTTTGAAAGCAGCTGAGCTTGCATCGAAAGCAGGCTATTCACAAACACTTTGGTTAGATGGTAAAGAAAATAAATATATTGAAGAAGTAGGCAGTATGAATATTTTCTTTAAAATTAATGGTACGGTCATTACACCTGCATTGAATGGTAGTATACTGCATGGTATTACAAGGGATTCTATTATTCGCGTGTTGCAATCACAAAATATCCCTGTAGAAGAACGCCGTATTTCTATAGATGATATCATGGAAGCATATGAAAATGGCACACTTGAAGAAGCATTTGGCACAGGAACAGCTGCTGTCATTTCGGCGATTGGTGAATTTAAATATGGGGAGCAAAATATACGAGTTAACAACAATGAAATTGGCCAATTGACGCAATCATTGTACGACAAGTTAACAGGTATTCAAAATGGGACAATCGAAGACACATTTAATTGGACTGTAACTATATAATGAAATGATGCTCCGTTGAAGGCTATATCTCTCATGATTTTTGTGTGAGAAATATAGCCTTTTTTTCTTGACCTTGACGTTGCGTAAAGGTTTACAGTATGGATAGTGGAGGTGAAAGAGATGGAATATACGATACTAGAGCTGGCTAAAATGTCGGGTGTCAGTACGAGAACATTGCGTTATTATGATGAAATTGGTTTACTAAAGCCAGCAAGAACGAATGAGGCAGGGTATCGATTTTATACCCAAGTTGAGGTAGATCTATTGCAGCAAATTTTATTTTACAGAGCTTTAGATATGAAATTAGCGACGATACAAAAGGTCATTCAGGCACCTGATTTTCAGCAGAAAGAGGCACTGGAATCGCATCGAATTGCTCTACGACAACGACAACAGCAGATCGACCAATTGTTACAAACGGTAGAAAGAACGATTCAATCATTAGAGGAGGAAATACCAATGACAAACGAAGCAAAATTTGAAGGTTTTAAAGAAAAGCTTATTGAGGACAATGAAAAACAATACGGTGAGGAAATTCGTGCAAAATACGGGATTAAAATGGTAGATGCATCCAATGCAAAACTAAGAAATGTGACAGAGGAGCAATATGAAGCGATGCAACAGCTTGAGCAACAGTTATTTGCTCGCTTAAAAGAGGCGATGGAAATAGGTGACGCATCGAGTGATATTGCTATGGAAGTGGCAGAATTGCACAAACGCTGGTTATGCTTCAATTGGTCGAAATATACGAAGGAGGCACATGCTGGTTTAGCACAAATGTATATAGCAGATAAGCGATTTACAGCTTACTATGATGAACGTGTAACGTCAGGCGCAACACAGTTTTTACATGATGCGCTCTTAAACTATACACAAAATTAATAAAAGTCTTCCTTTGTTTGGTGTTTTAGAAATGATATTTTAGGAAAACATACAGAAAAGGCAAAGGGAGGCGCTATTTTGAAAGAGCAAACAATAGCTAAGTTAAGAAAACAGTTACAACAGGAGTTAAAGGAAGTGGAACAGCAACTTGAAGCTTCTGAGTTACCCGAGAAAACGGAATTATCGAATTATGATAATCATCCAGCTGATAATGCGAGTGATTTAACGGACCAGCTTACAGAGATGGCCATCGATGACCACCGCAGTGATAATGCCGAGGAAATTAAACGAGCTCTTGAAGCGATGGAAGAGGGCACTTACGGAATTTGTAATGTATGTGGGGAAGATATTCCTCTTGGGCGTCTAGAGGCAATGCCAAAAGCGTTAACATGTGTAGAGCATGCGGAACAACAGGACGAAAATTTAAGACCAGTTGAAGAAGAAGTGCTGTCGGCCTCACCGAAATTTTCGGATGATTATGAAGAGGTGGAGGCATTTGGTTCATCGGATACAGAAGTTGATCAAAATATGTAAGCAAACTTCACCTCTGCCAGTATAATATTTGTATGAGGTGAAAAGTATGAACATTATTGATTTGCATTGTGATGTATTGATGAAATTAACTACGCTAGAAACAGCGAAATTTAAAGATGATATACGTTTACAAACAAATAAGGAGCGATTGCAATTAGGGCAGGTAAAGGCGCAAGTTTTCGCGATATTTATCGATCCGCAAATCCCACAAGGCATGAAGTTTTTGGAGATAATTCGTCAAATTGAAGCATTTCATACGCACGTTCTGCAAACAGAAGGGATAGTGCATATAACAGATTGGTCGCAGCTTGAAAATTTAGCACCACATGAGATAGGTGCGATTTTAAGTCTAGAAGGTTGTGATGCAATTGGCGATGATATGACAAAATTGCAGGCGGTGTTAGATGCTGGGGTAAAGCTTGTAGGCTTAACTTGGAATGGTGAAAACAGTGTGGCATACGGAGCGGAGCAAGATGCGAAACTTGGTTTGAAATCATTTGGGAAAGAGGTCATAACTCTTTTAAATGAACAGGATATCATTATTGATGTTTCGCATTTAAACGAGCAAAGCTTTTGGGATGTGCTACCACTCGCGAAACATCTTATTGCGAGTCATAGCAACGCACGTACACTATGTGAGCACCCACGTAACTTAACGGATGAGCAAGCAAAGGCATTAGTAGCGCACGGAGGACATATCCATGTGGTATATTATCCGACTTTTATCGGTGATAATGCTACACTGGCTGATTTAGTAGCGCATGTAAAGCATTTAGCTGATTTAGTAGGTGTTGAACATCTTGGTTTAGGTTCTGATTTTGATGGTATTGATGAAACGTTAAATAAATTATCACATGCTGGAGAAGTGCAAAACTTGATAACATTATTGTGCGCGCATTTTAGCGAAGAAGAAGTGCAGGGCATTGCAAGTGGGAATTTCCAACGGTATATAAAAGAAAAAATGCGACAAACGTGAAGTTTGCCGCAAGTGAACTTAATAGAAAAAGTATTTAAATAATAAACCAATTGCTAGTAGGAAGCCGAAGAATGTATTTGTTTGCGCTGTAAATTTCATCGCAGGCATTACTTCTTTTGCTTCTTTTTTGTCGCGGAAAATTTGGATGGCACGAAGCGCTTTTGGTACGCTTAACAAAATAATGAGTGCCCAAGCGGTAATGTCATCTATAACTACTAGGGCAATTACCCATAAATATGAAACGATAAAGAAGGCAGATAGTATAGAAATGGCACGGTCACGTCCAACGAGAATAGCTAATGTTTTACGGCCACCTTCTTTATCACCCACAATATCACGAATATTATTTGATAGCATAATGGCACCAACTAAAATCATGCTCGGCACTGAAAGTAAAATCGCATCTAGTGTTACTGTATGTGTTTGAATATAAAATGCGATTAAAATAATGCCCATACCCATAACTGCACCAGATACAAGCTCTCCAAATGGTGAATAGGCAATTGGGTAAGGACCGCCTGTATATAAGAAACCAATAAGCATACATACAAGGCCAACTGCTGCCAGCCACCAAGTTGTAGATGCACAAATATAAATGCCGAGTAGCATAGCAAGCGCATAAAAGCTAAGGGCAATTATCATAATTGTTTTAGGTTGTACACCGTGACGGACAATTGTCCCGCCGATGCCGACTGAATGTTCATTATCAAGTCCTAGTTTGTAATCATAGTATTCATTGAACATATTTGTTGCCGCTTGAATTAGCATACTCGCGATCAGCATGGCGAAAAACAGGGCAGAGTTAATCGTTGCTTTGTCTATTGCTAGAGCAATGGCTGTTCCTAAAAATACGGGAACGAATGAAGCGGTTAAAGTATGTGGACGTGTTAAATGCCACCAAACTTTAAAACCCCTATCTGCTTCAATGACTTTGGTCATAAGGTAATTCTCTCCTTCAATTTTACTCATCTTCACTATTTTAAACGAAGAAAGAGAAATTGGGTAGGTTCATTGCTTATTGGATACAGTTAAGTGACAAAAAATGATATGATACAATAGAAACGAAAGTTTATGAACTGGGACTAAAGCTAGATGAACAAAATCGTAATAAATTGAAAAAAAAGTCGTCATGAAAAAAGTCGAGACGGCTATTTTAGCGAGTGTATAATGCAACAACGGAGGTAATTTTCATGCAACAGAAGTGGTACCAAGCCACTGAATTAGAAGTGGACTCTTTGGGCCAAAAACTTCATTTTTATATGGAAACGATCGAAGTAAGTCGCTTGTCGGCGCTGGCATTTTTTGCAGCGGGCGAGGAGCGTTATAAAGGTGAACGATTTTATTGGCAAAATAGAGAAAAAACATTTACATTAGTGGGCTTAGGACATGCCCATGTAATACAAAATAATGATAAAAATGACCGTTTTGATAAAGTAGAGGCTGAATGGAAGCAGTTGACGAAAAAGCTCGTAAAAGGTGAGCAGGAGCTTCAGCCTATTTTATTTGGAGGCTTTACTTTTGATCCGCAAAATGAAGTAAGTGGTGAATGGACAGGTTTCCCTGAAGCTTACTTTGCCCTTGCGACATTCCAATTAGTATTACGTGGTGACAAAGCATATGTCAGTATTCATTTACTGTCAGAGACTGACGATGCTACGAAGAAGTTTGAATCATTGCGTAAAGAACGTGATCACTTAATACATGCGGCACAAGTTAAAGAATTGAAAACATATGCAAAGCCTGAAATGATTAGCTATTCAGAGCCTCATAAAGAACAGTATTTGGCTTCCATTGATAAAGTCACTTCTTTAATACGTGCGAAACAAGCAGAAAAAGTAGTCATTGCACGCTCATTGGCATTGCAATTTGCAACGACGGTATCATCACCACTCATTCTTTCGCATGTAGTGCATGAGCAGCCAGAAAGCTACTTATTTGGTTTAGAACGTCAAAACCTATTATTTTTCGGGGCTTCACCAGAACGTCTCGTGAAAGTGGAAAGTGGAAAAGCTTACTCATCCTGTGTAGCGGGCTCTATTAAGCGTGGGAAAACGGCCGATGAAGACGAAACTCTCGGTCAAAGTTTATTGAATGATTCAAAAAACGGTTGGGAACATCAATATGTTGTCGATATGATTGCTGAAACATTTAAGAAAAATTGTACGGAAACAAATATTCCGTTAATGCCACGCCTATTGAAGATTCGTGATATACAGCATTTATATACACCTGTTGAAGGTAAGTTGCAGTCTGAAGCGACAATTTTGCAATTGACGAAACATCTTCACCCAACACCTGCACTTGGTGGTGTACCAACAGTGGAGGCAATGGCAGCTATTCGTGAATATGAGCCGATGAATCGTGGGCTCTACGCTGCACCAATTGGTTGGTTAGATGCTGAAGGAAACGGAGAGTTTGCTGTAGCTATTCGATCAGCAGCTCTCGTAGACGATAAAGCTTATTTATATGCTGGTGGTGGCATTGTAGTAGACTCTGAACCACAATCAGAATATGAGGAAACATTAGTGAAATTCCGCCCGATGCTCCGAGCGCTAGGAGGTCAATTACATGAATGAACGCCAAATTTTAACGGATTATGTATATAAGTTCGTTGCTTCTTTAGTGCAAGCGGGAGTTGAAGATGTCGTTGTGAGCCCAGGTTCTCGTTCGACACCACTAGCCTATGCATTTGCCTCCACAAAACAGCTTACTATGTACCGTCAAGTGGATGAACGCTCAGCCGCATTTTTTGCACTTGGCGTAGCAAAGGCTAAAGCTAAGCCGGTCGTACTACTGTGTACGTCAGGGACGGCTGCGGCTAATTACTTTCCAGCAATCGTGGAAGCAAGCTATGCGCGTGTTCCACTCATCATATTAACTGCTGATCGCCCACATGAGTTACGTGAAGTGGGCGCACCACAAGCTATTCATCAACCGAACTTGTATGGAGAGCATGTGAAATGGAGTGTAGACTTTCCAATACCAGACGGGACAGAGCAGACATTGCCATTCATAGAACGTCATATAGCGCGTGCAATTGCCATTTCTACAAGTGCTCCATTTGGACCTGTACACATTAACGTACCGTTTCGAGAGCCGCTATTGATTGATTTTTGTGATGAATTACCAGAGGCAACATTTAAACAAAGTAGCCTATCAGAGTTAACGCCAAGTATGGAAACACAGCAACAAATAGCAACAGTTTTGAGTGCTACAAAACGTGGTTTCATTGTTATTGGTGAATTACCGCTCGGCACGAATATAGAAAACGTATGGGCATTTGTTCGGAAATTAAAATGGCCAGTCATTGTCGAAAGCCTGTCGAATATGCGCACATCTGTCCCAGAGGACTGCTTGCCTTATATTATAACGACTTATGATGCAATTTTAAAAAGCGATGAGTTTAAATCGATAGTTGTGCCTGAAACGGTGTTACGTATTGGCGCACAACCGATATCAAAATTTATGATGCAATTTATTGCAAGTGCTAAACCAGCACATTATATAGTAGTCGATGAAGATCCGATGTTCCGTGATTCCACAGGTGTATCAACACACTTTATCCATGCAACAGTTGGTGAGTGGTTAGGTGCTTTAAGTGTAGATGAAACGGTATTAGAAGCGGAATATTTAGCTGAGTGGCAAGATGCAAATGATATTGCGATGGAGTACATTTCACATTATACAGACGGCGCAATTGATGAAGGCGCAATGGTCAGCTTATTGCTTGAGTTTGTGCCAGATGGTAGCGATATTTTTGTCAGCAGTAGTATGCCAATCCGCGATATAGATACTTTTTTATTGAAAACATCTAAAGATATGCGCATTTTTGCTAATCGTGGTACAAATGGAATTGATGGCGTTGTATCGACAGCGTTAGGCTTTAGCCAAGCAAATGACCGTGAAACGTATTTATTAATAGGTGATTTGGCATTTTTGCATGATGTCAACGGGCTGATTGCCTCGCGCTATCAAAATTGTAATATGACAATTATTGTGATGAATAACGATGGTGGCGGCATTTTCTCATATTTACCACAGGCAACAGTAGATGCACATTATGAGGATTTATTCGGGACACCGACTGCACTAGAGTTTACGGATGTTGCGAAAATGTATGATATGGACTATTTGCGTGTAGAAGAAATCTCGGAATTGTATGCGAAGTTTACGAGAGTGAAAAAGAAGCCGTTACGATTGATGGAAATTTTCACAAATCGCGAAGAAAACGTTTATGCACACCGCGCACTTTGGCAGCGTATTACAGCAGGATTAAAAGCATGGCAAAGCTGAACATTCGAGGTGTGGAAACACATGTAGATGTGTGGAATACGGACGGTGAAATAACACTTGTTGCCTTACATGGTTTTACAGGTAGTACGGCTACATGGCGAAATTTAGCGAATTCCATGCCTTCGGTCCGCATCGTGGCAATAGACTTAATGGGGCATGGTAAAACAGGCGTTCCTTTAGAGACGAGTCGCTTTTCGATGTGCGAGCAGCTGAAGGATGTAGAGGCAATTTTTGATATGCTACAGCTTACACAGTTTTCACTGCTCGGCTATTCAATGGGTGGCCGTATTGCCTTATCTTATGTGATTGCGTATCCACATCGGGTAGAGAAGCTTATTTTAGAAAGTGCTTCACCAGGCTTACAAACAGCTGAGGAGCGTAGTGCGCGAATTACACGAGATGAAGTACTAGCAGCTAAAATTGAAGTGAACGGTCTTGAATCATTTGTGAATGCGTGGGAAAATATTTCGCTTTTTGAGACACAAAAGAAATTACCGGACGCTGTAAGATTGGAAATTCGTAGCGAACGTCTTAGCCAGTGTATCACGGGTCTTGCGGGTAGCTTGCGTGGTATCGGAACAGGGAAACAACCTTCCAATTGGTCTGACTTAACACAAGTGGAAAATCCAGTGCTTTTAATAACGGGTTCGTTGGATGAAAAATTTTGCCGTATCGCTAGCGAAATGAAAATGTTCTTAAAAAATGCAGAGAATGTGACAGTAAATGACGCAGGTCACGCAATTCATGTGGAAAATCCTGCGGAGTTTGCTACAATAGTAGGGAAGTATTTATTTTCTTAAATATAGGAGGCAATTTAATGACACGTCAATGGACTTCATTACATACTTACGAAGATATTAAGTATGAATTTTATAACGGCATCGCTAAAATTACGATTAACAGACCAGAAGTACGCAACGCATTCCGCCCAAAAACGGTAACGGAAATGATCGATGCATTTTCACGCGCACGTGACGATAAAAATGTAGGCGTCATCATTTTAACAGGTGAAGGCGAAAAAGCATTCTGTTCAGGTGGAGATCAAAAAGTACGCGGTAACGGTGGTTACGTTGGAGACGACGAAATTCCACGCTTAAACGTATTAGATTTACAGCGCTTAATCCGCGTGATTCCAAAGCCAGTTGTTGCAATGGTTGCTGGTTTTGCAATCGGTGGTGGACATGTACTACACGTAGTATGTGACTTAACAATCGCTGCAGACAACGCTCGTTTTGGACAAACTGGACCAAAAGTCGGTTCATTCGATGCTGGTTACGGTTCTGGCTATCTTGCACGCATTATCGGTCACAAAAAGGCACGTGAAATTTGGTACCTTTGCCGTCAATACGATGCACAGCAAGCACTTGATATGGGCCTAGTGAACACAGTAGTTCCTTACGCACAACTTGAGGACGAAACAGTTCAATGGTGTGAGGAAATGCTTGAAATGTCACCAATGGCACTTCGCTTCTTAAAAGCAGCGATGAACGCCGACACGGACGGTTTAGCAGGTCTTCAACAAATGGCGGGCGACGCTACACTTCTTTACTACACAACAGATGAAGCAAAAGAAGGTCGCGACGCATTCAAAGAAAAACGCAAACCAGACTTCGGCCAATTCCCAAGATTCCCTTGATGAATAGAAAAGCGGAGCGCGTTCGTTCAGCTTCGACAACAAAAGCTCGTATCTTATTATTGAGATACGAGTTTTTGTATGGGCAAAATTAAAATTTGAGAGGCTAAAAGTGGATAAGATGTATTTTGTGCATGATAAAAGTCTTTTCGTACATGATAAAATCAATTTTGTGCGTGATAAAAGTATATTTGTGCATGATAAGTGAACATTATAAAAAATAGATTCATTCATATGACAAAACTTCTATAATCACGGTAAGATGAAGGTTGGAATGAACGGAGGTTTTAAAATGTATCCAAACTGGATTTTACAACGCGCATATTTATCACCAACACGTGATGCGCTTACATATAAAGAGCAAACATGGACATTTCAACAAGTGAATGAGCAAGCTATTACTCGTGCGAGGCAATTAGCTTCATGCGGTATTCAAGTGGGGGACCGTATAGCGCTAATTGGTCCAAGTCAGCCAAATCTTATTTTTATGATGTACGCATGTATGCATTTGCAATGTGAAATGGTCATGCTGAATCGTAGACTTTCTAAGGCGGAAATTGCCTATCAAATAGAAGATGCGCATGTGACAGCTGTGCTAGTAGCTGATGAAGATCAGCATAAGCTACCTGTGCATGCACCGAGGCATTTATTTTCAACTATTGAACAACTTCCTCAAAAGGAGATTGAGATCGCAGTAGAATGGGATTTAGTACAAACAACGACGATTATGTATACATCGGGTACGACTGGATTTCCAAAAGGGGTACGTCAAACTGTGGGCAATCATCAAGCAAGTGCGACAGCCTCAGTGCTAAACCTTGGACTGCAAGCAAATGATGTATGGCTTTGTTCCGTGCCTTTATTTCATATAAGTGGTTTTTCAATCTTAGTGCGCTCACTTTTATATGGCAATAAAGTACATCTCTGTGAACAATTTGATGCCAAACAAGCAGCGCAAAATATTGTACAAGGTGACGTTACACATATGTCGGTCGTTGCAATAACACTTGAACGGATTTTAAATGAACTAGAGCAAGCTAAAAAAGTCGTTTCACCAAAGTTTAAAATGATGCTTGCAGGCGGTGGACCGGTACCAAGTGACTATTTAAAGCGCGCTCAAAAATTAAACCTTGCTGTGGCGCAAACATACGGAATGACAGAGACATCATCTCAAACAGCCACTTTGGCGAGCGAGGACGCAATACGTAAAATTGGCTCCGCAGGTAAACCATTATTTTTCAATCAAATTCGTATTGATGGTTCAACCGACATACAGCGCGAAGGTGAAATTTGCATTCGTGGTCCACATGTTACGCCTGGATATATTGGGAAATTTACTGAGCAAGCAGCAACGGAAGATGGTTGGTTGCATACAGGAGATATTGGTTATTTAGATGACGAAGGTTATTTATACGTAGTAGATCGTCGTGCAGATTTAATCATTTCAGGGGGAGAAAATATTTACCCAGCTGAAATTGAAAATACATTAATGGCACATCCCGCAGTTAAAGAAGCAGGTGTCTGTGGTAAACAGGATGAGCGATGGGGGCAAGTGCCGATTGCCTATGTTGTGTTAAAGGATGAAATTACGGTCCTAGAACTAGTAGACTTTTGTAAACAACAACTTGCCAGTTATAAAGTGCCGAAAGAAATAATTTTTGTGCAAGCACTACCACGAAATGGAGCAAATAAATTAGTGAGAAGAAAGCTAAAAGAAATGTAGGGTTGTTTTGAGGAGGATATGTAATGAAGCAATATATTCAGCCATTTATTAATAGAACTATTTCGAAAGAATTACGTGAAGAGGATACTGTTTTTTATTATGACGAAGCGGATGAGTTACTTGCACAGGTAGATTATGATGAAGGGGCGTTACAGTCAGTTGTGTATTATCAGCCAGAGCAGCATGGCGTTTTGGCGAAGGATGATATTTTAAAACTTGTGAAGAAAGTACAACAAGTGTTTGAAAAGGAGCATTTGATTATTGATGTAATCATGGATTTTGATACAAGTTATTTAGTACATCTAGTCATGGAAGAGCCGCGGTACAAAATTCCCATTCACTCGACAGGGATGAATATGACGATTAGCTATAGCGGAATGCTTGAAAGAATGAACTTTCATAGTGAAGAGGTTGAGGTAATATACCCAGATCATCTTGTATCTAAAGAAGAGGCAAAACAAGTGTTGCAACAGCAGCCATTAATGAAGTTAGGCATTTCACCACATATGGATTGGAACTATGTGTATGCCCCAGATTATAATATAGATGGTGTTGAAACAGACGGACGTGTGCGCTTGATGGCGAGTATGCCTTTTATGCAAGATGTATGCTTTAAACTTTTACCTGAAGTAGAAGAGGTAGAAGATTTACGTACATTTTTACAAGAAGGGCGTAATTGTACATATGAGGAGTATCTTTTAGATGATGTGACAATTTGGGAAATGTATAGTGAGGAACAGGAGTCGCCAATTGAAGGCGACGTATATGAATGTGCATGTATGGCGCTGAAGAAGATTGTTGGACAGGAGTATGAAAAATATCATTTAGAGCATATACCGGCGAATTTTCTAGAAAACTTAGGGTTCGAACAATCAGAAGATAACGTTTTTGAGTCCTATCGATTTGTATATGTGCTAGACGACATTTCATTTGATTTTCATGCGATAGAAATAACGGTGAATAAGGAAATGAATCATATTCAGTCAATCAAATATCCACGTATCCCTTTTGATAGGTTAAAAAATTTAAAAAGACCTTCCTTAACATTAGATGAAGCAAACGCCATTGCGCAAAATTTAGTGGACGCCACACTTACCCTTGAGCGAGGACGTGTCGACAGCTATCTATATTCGTTTACTTACTCGATTGATTATCCAACGTCAACAACGCAAGGGAACATTCATTATATCGATGCATGGACAGGCGAAGTTCATTTTGTCGATACGGGTTTCATGTAGATCAGTTCATTTCGCTAAAATAGTAAAAGAAAAAACCGGACATAAATTTTATGCCTGGTTTTTCTTATATCCTATAAATAAGAAAATAGTATGCTTGAACGCTAATCAATCAACGAGCATCTCCATTTAATGCAGTATCGAGCGTTTGGATGTTCTGTTCCATTAAAGTAAAGTACGTTTGCCCATTTTTTACATCATCAGTAGTTAAGACACTTAAATTGTGAAGGACTAATGATTCTGCACCTATTTCTTTTTGGATGACTTCGGCTAATTTAGACGAAACATTTTGTTCGAATAAAATATAGTGAGCGTTTAAATCCTTTGCAGTATCGACAATAGTTGTTAATTCTTTTTGTGAAGGTTCATTTTGTGAGTTGAGACCAGCAATCGGTACTTGTGTTAAACCATAATTTCCAGCGATATAGCCGAATGCAGCATGTGATACGAAAAATGTCTTGCCTGTAGCTTTGTCAGCCATCGTTTTAAAGCTTGTATCTAACTTTTGTAATTCATTCACAAGGGCATCGTAGTTTTTGCTGAATACAGCTTCCTGCGCTGGCATTTTATCGATTAAAGCATTTTTAATAGACAGTGCTAGATCTTGACTAATGACAGGCGAAAGCCAAACATGTGGATCGACATCACCGTGGTCATGGCTATCATGATTTTGTGACGCTTCTGTTTCCCCATGATCTTCATCTTCGTGTGAACTACTAGTGCTTGAAGCAAGCTTTTCATCGGAGATTTGATTACTTGTAGCAATTAATTTGACATCTTCATTTGCTAACGTTTTCTTTGCGTTTTCTACAAACCCTTCAAGGCCTAAGCCAATATAGAAAAATAAATCGGCATCAGCTAATTTCATCATATCTCTTTGTGTAGGTTCAAAAGTATGCTCGTTTGAACCAGGTGGATAAATCGATGATACTTCTACAAAATCTCCACCAATTCTTTCAGTGAAATAACTTAAAGGGTAGGCTGTTGTGTAAACAGTTATTTTGTCTTTAGTGCTTGTTTGTTTGTTTGATGTGGAAGATTTGTCGCCACATGCAGCCATAAACAACGTAAGTATCGTGATAGTAAATATTAAAAGTGATTTTTTCATAGTAATGTAAACCTTTCCGTAATAGTAATCATTACGATTTATTTTGAACAGTTATTATAATAACGTACATTTAAAAAAAGCACAAGAAAAAATGACCTTCGAAAATTATTTCTTTTTCGAGGGCCATTTCTCTGGAACAGGATCAAAGCCACCAGGATGCAGTGGCTGGCATTTTAAAATGCGGGTAACTGTTAATATGAATCCCTTTATTGCACCGTGCTTTTGAAATGCTTCGAGCCCGTAAGAAGAGCAAGTGGGGTGAAAGCGACAAGATGGTGGCGTCATTGGGGAGATGTACTTTCGGTAAAACTGAATGAGCCATATAAAAGGGTATTTCACGACTGCCCATCCTTCGTGTTTGAAAAAGTTTGATCAGGCTTTGCATCAATTGTTTGAGTAAAAGAATTACCCTTTTTCTTCATAATGACAATTACTGAAACACCAAACATTAACATCATCATGGCAATCATAATAATAATCGGTAATGGAACGCCCATATTTTTCACTCCAAATCATATTCACTACTACTTATTATAAGAGAATAGCATGCGAAATTGTAATAATTGAATTATGACATTCTAGTGGCAAGGTGAGTAGTCACTAGAATGTTATGCAAGCTGATTAATTTTCTTTTTCTTCTTGAAGATTGTGCGTAGGTTTGGCATCCACCGTATGTTCGAATGCATAACCACGATTCACTGCTAATAGCGTTACGACTGTGAAAAATATAACTATAATAATTGCGATAACCATAAGAGTAGTCAAGCTCATTGAATTCACTCCAATTCGATTTCCTTTCATCTATTATAAATTATTTCAAGTAAAGAAAGAAGTGAAGGAAGTTCGACAATGTTACATGTAAGGGAATTGCTATATTATCATTGGTATGAAAAAGGACATTTACATCTTTTAAATATAATCTAATCATTACGCGTTGCTAAAATGGTTGAGCGTATTTTTAAGTTTGTTGTGAGATTCAAAGAACTATAAAAAAGAAAATAGATTATGGTATAGAAGTTATTAAGTAATATTCCCCATATTATTTCATATGCTAATTAATATAGCGGATAATCGTAAATTGCGAGGTGGAGAACAATGAAAAAATATGTTCTAGGTGTCTTACTAGTAATAATGTTACTTATAATCTATCTATTTATATTGAGTGAAGATAAACCATTAGCAATTGAACTCGAAAAAGGGCTATATATTGTAGATACTTTTGATACTCAATCTAGTAGAAAAATCACATTACTTGAAGCATATAAAATAGGGATGGACTTAGCAGAAAAATATGATAACGACTCAAAACTAGTTTTTATGGGCAGTGTGAATGATGGTGAAATGAGTGGTGCTGATGGAAAAAAAGGAGATTGGCAGGGGTATATTAAACTACCAGATAAGAAATTAGGTATCATTTTTGTAATTGAGAAGGGAAAGCTTAAAAGCTATGAAGTGATTAATAGTGATGAGCAATTGGCTATTAATGCTGAAGATATAAAAGTAGATAGTAGTCAAGCTGTAAAAAAGGCTATATCTGAATTTAAATTAAAACCTGGTAATGATAATTTTTTAGATGGTTATCATTACCGCTTAATAAGAGATGAAGAAAATGTTTTTTTGGGAATAGGAGGTCAAATAAACGGTAAACGAGCAGAAATATTCATCAACTCTAAAACTGGTAACTATTTAGGTGGCATTGAAGAAAATTAAACTTATGGGGGATTTATTTATGAAAAAAGTAGCTATAATATTAAGTGCATTAGCTGCAAAATACCAAAATCAATCAGTTACTGCTTATGTTGCTCCTGCCGGTAGTCTAACTTATTATGGAACCACACCAACCATGTATGTTACAGCCGCAGTTCGACCAAAGACTTGCGGCAATGCTCTATCGGGTACTAAACTACCTCGTGGAACAATCATTACGACAGGTCCAGGTTTACCATTCCCTGATGCACGAATAAGAACTACTTTCCAAGTTGGTGATATGGGTGATGTAAAATGTGCGAAAAAATGTAACTTCTTATTGGTTTGACCTCTATTTTGGAACATCAACAAATTATAATAACGCAATGAAATTTGGATACCAAACAATAAATTACTCTACGGGTTTAGCCTTCTCTGATGACGAAATGAATTCAGAAGAAATAAATAACACAGAGAATGAAGCAGACAAAGAAACAAATAGAATAAAATGAATTTAATCTAACTATAAGGATAAAACACCCCATTTTTAGCCATACTGTGCAAAAAGGAGTGTTTCACTGTGAACCGACAAAAAGTATACCTCTCAGTTGCTAATCAAACATATTTTACTAGCCCTCATATAGGACCTTGGAATTTTGAATTGGATGTGGACCGTCAAGCATTGCAAGTTTTCGAAAAGATATTTCAACAAATGCAGCTGCTTGAAATTTCAAACATGTGGCGAGCGCAGTTACCCTATATTCCCTATCATCAGGATAAAGAAAATCATGCTATTGATTTACGTCTGAAAAAAATATATGCACTTGTACATGAGTATGGTGATGCCGATACAAGGGCATTTGTAGAGCAACTTCCTTATTTCGATCAACGAGCCTAGCCATTGTGCTAGGTTTTTTTGTACCATAAATATACATGTCGTTCATACAATTTTATGGGACGAAGTAGAAAGTTGAACGCAGTGAACACGTTCGTTACACTAGAACAATAGGAGTTGAAGTGAATGTTTTCATTTAGAGATTTAAATGACTTTCAAGTGGATTTAAGTTTCGAGAGAGGCCGATTTGCTGTGGAATCGAAGCATGTTCTTGTATTGTTAAAGCATGAAGGTAAATGGCTTTGTACGATACATAAGCGCCGAGGTGTAGAGTTTCCGGGTGGGAAGTTAGAGCCTGGTGAAACGTTAGAAGAAGCGGCTGTGCGTGAAGTATTTGAGGAAACCGGTGTGCGGGTGAGAAGCTTGCAGTGGTTTGCTGAATACGTAGTGCACGATGATCGTTTGTTTTGTAAAACGGTGTTTACTGCACAATTCGCGGGTCAGGAAAGTATTTCCTTTGATCTGGAAACGTCGGGGATGATATGGCTGACGGATGAAGAACTTACGAATCATCCGAATTTGAGCTTTTATATGAAAGATGAAGGGATGAAAAAAATGCTAGTTGAAGTGAAAGTGCAATGATGCTGGATGGTAGCATAGTGGAGAAGCGGGCGTATCCTACACCGAACCCTCACATTCGTTTAACAGAGATTACTTATATTTCACAAGGATTGCGTGTGAAGGGCTTATTAGCGCAGCCAAAAGCAGCAGGAGAGTATGATGGTTTTCTTTATTTACGGGGAGGCATGCAAAATGTTGGGATGGTAAGACCAGCGCGTATCGCACAGTTTGCGGCTCAAGGCTTTGTTGTTTTTGCACCGTATTATCGTGGTAATAGAGGTGGTGAAGGACGAGATGAATTCGCTGGTGAGGACCGTTATGATGCTGTTTGTGGTGTAGATGTGTTGAAACAGTTTTGTCATGGTCGTATCCATCTATTTGGTTTTTCACGTGGTGGCATTATGGCGTTATGGACAGCGGTTATACGCCATGATATTACTTCTGTTGTGACATGGGCCGGTGTGTCAGATGCAACTGCTACATATTGGGAGCGAGTGGATATGCGCCGTATGCTAAAGCGTGTGGTTGGTGGTGCGCCTACGCGTATTCCTGCGCTATACAATGAGCGAACACCGCTATTTGAAATTGAAAAAGTGAAGGCACCTGTTCTTATTATTCATGGTTTATGTGATGAAAATGTGGACATTGGTCATGCAAGGAAGCTGGAAGAAGGTTTAAAAGAGAAGAAGAAGTCTGTTGAAACTTGGTATTATGAAAAGCTTACACACTTTTTCCCACAAGATTTGAACAAGCAAGTCGTACGTAAACTTTGTCAGTGGATGAGAGAACAGGGTGTAAAGGACTATATAAATGATATTTAGGTAGATTTTTATCATTTTTAGAGTTAAATGATAGAAAATTCAAAAAGTATGTCCTATATCCACCAATTACCTGATTTGTTACATACTGAACCTGTTATAAGGAAAGTATTGGGTTGCATTTAGAAGAGAATTTTTCGTAAAAAAAAGGAGACGAATTATTCGTCTCCTTTTCACATTACTTATGTTAATGGTCCGCCTTGGCTTTTAATTGCTTCAGATACATTTGAGAATTGATTGAAGTTGTCATTAAATAAACCAGCAAGTTCAGTTGCTTTTTTATCATAAGCTGCTTTGTCAGTCCAAGCATCACGAGGGTTAAGTATCTCAGTTGGCACACCTTCAACAGCTGTTGGGATATGCAATCCAAATACAGCGTCTTGAGTTGTTTCAACATTGTTTAACTTGCCATCGATTGCTGCACGTACCATTGTACGCGTGTAAGAAAGTTTCATACGGCTACCAGTTCCGTATTCGCCGCCAGTCCAGCCTGTATTAACTAGGAATACTTGTGCACCGTGCTCGTCGATTTTTTTACCTAACATTTCAGCGTAAACTGTAGCTGGAAGTGGTAGGAATGGAGAACCGAAGCAAGTAGAGAATACTGGTTCTGGCTCAGTAACACCACGCTCAGTACCCGCCAGTTTCGATGTGAAACCGCTTAAGAAATGGTACATAGCTTGCTCTTTCGTTAATTTACTGATTGGAGGTAATACGCCAAATGCGTCAGCTGTTAAGAAAACGATTGTTTTTGGGTGCCCTGCAACAGATGGATCAACGATATTTTCGATGTATTGAATTGGGTAAGCAACACGAGTGTTTTCAGTTAATGAACCATCATCATAGTTACATACGCGTGTTTCGGCATCAACAACAACGTTTTCTAATACAGAACCGAAACGGATTGCATTGTAAATTTCAGGCTCCTTTTCAGCAGAAAGGTTGATTGTTTTTGCATAGCAACCGCCTTCAATATTAAATACGCCATTATCAGACCAACCGTGCTCATCGTCACCGATTAATTTGCGGTCAGCATCAGCAGATAATGTAGTTTTACCAGTGCCAGATAATCCGAAGAATAATGCTACATCTCCAGCTTCACCAACGTTTGCTGAACAGTGCATTGAAAGAATACCTTGTTGTGGTAATAAGTAGTTCATAATACCAAAGATTGATTTTTTCATTTCACCAGCATACTCAGTACCACCAATTAAAATGATTTTCTTTTCTAGAGACACTATGATGAATGTTTCAGAAGCTGTACCATCAATAGCAGGATCTGCTTTGAAGTTAGGTGCTGAAACAATCGTGAAGTCGGCAACGTGAGAAGCGAATTCATCTTCAGTTGGACGGATAAATAATTGATGAACGAAAAGGTTATGCCAAGCGTATTCGTTAATTACTTGGATGCCTAATTGTGAATCTTTATCAGCACCTGCAAAGCCTTTGAATACGAATACTTCTTCTTTTTCCTTTAAGTAATTCAAAACTTTTACATATAAATTATCGAATATTTCCGATGAAATTGGGTGGTTTACAGTACCCCAGTCAATTTTATCTTTTGAATCTGTTTCTTCTACCATGAATTTATCTTTAGGTGAGCGACCAGTGTATTTACCAGTTTCAGCACGTAATGCGCCATCTACTGTTAACTGTGCTTCACCGCGAGCTGTAGCTTTTTCTACTAGTTGTGGTACTGATAGTTGAACTTTAATGTTAGTTTACGATTTCTACTGAATTCATCGATTAAATACCATCCTTTTTTATAGTATTCCCTAAGAGAGGGATAATTTCTTAATTTCAAAAATAGTATAACACATTCAATTGAATAATCTATACTAATCCAGGAAATTTTTTTGATGATTTTATTACAATTTGATAAGCTAATAAAAAACAATTGACATCTCATCTTATAATAAGTAAGATGAGATATTGAACGGATACTCTTATCCCGAGCTGGTGGAGGGTCAGGCCC
>JAVWKG010000051.1:0-20177 GCA_036638655.1 Lysinibacillus sp.
GGAGTCGCCGCCTTTCGTTACATGCGCTTACATTTTGTAGGTTTCTTTTAAGTCAAGTACATGTTTTGGTATTGACCCATAGATAATTTATTATAATTAAACGTAAAATGAGCCAAGGAAACAGTTAGTTTTCTTGGCTCATTTTTAATTGTGTGCAATGTTGAGTTGTTTAATTATTTATCATGCACAATAGTGAATTTATCCGCGCCTACCCACTACTATTTCAAATTTACGATGCTATTCGACACATCACTTGTTTACAACTACTTAATCTTCATTGTATCTAACGGGGAGAAGTCGCTTAGCTTATAACTCTTTACTTCACTAGGAGAAATGGTAAACAACGCTTCATCCACGTAGACAATTCTTTGCACGACACTTCCCCAATCTTCATACGGTTCATTTTCCGCCTTTTTAATCAGATTGCCTTTAAGTGTAATTCCCTTCTCCGACGTAACTTCATAAATAAGCGCACCATCTCCCTGATATACAACCTCATCCTTACTACCCGCTTCATATAGTACCACTGGGAAACCATAATAATTGTAAGCACTATGTCTGAACAATGCTTTTGGATTATTTTGAACCTCAGAACTGGAGCCTATTCCACCAATTTTTACTGTGGACTGTTCCTTTGGATTATGAAAATCAGTTACATCAAACAGCGTCATTTTCATATTTGTTGAAACCGTAAATGTTTCTTTCGAATAGTCATCCACACGTTCTTCCGTATCATATCCAATACCAATTAAATGCGTTTCATCTAGTGGATGTAAGTAGTTACTATAGCCCGGGATTTTCAATTCACCTAGCACAGTCGGATTTTTCGGATTTGCCACGTCGATTACAAATAGTGGATCTACTTGTTTAAATGTCACAATATACGCTTTGTCGCCCATAAAGCGTGCAGAATATACTTTTTCGCTCGGTGCTAAATCTTTTACGGCTCCGACCTGTTGTAGCTTGTCGTCTAATATAAAGAGATGATTTTTAGTAACACTTTTTTCATCCCAATTATTGCCCTCCGTCGTTACAATGCGAAAGTGCTTATTGTACTCATCCATTGAATACTGATTAAGTACAGTACCAACTACCTCCGTTGTACTTACGAATGTTAAGTCCGTTCCATCAACTTGCCATTTAAATATTTGCGTATTCGCATTTTGCGGTCGCCAAACCATACTCATCATTCGATTTTGTGAGCTTTTTGAAGTTGCATTCGAATTTATATCATACTGAGGTGCCGTTAAATATAATGCATCCTCTGACATATATAATGCATTACTACTACCTAAATAAGCTTTCGTATCAACTGTTTGTTGTGCTCCGTTTTTCAAATCAATAGCAGAAATTACACTATAGCTCGCTTCCAGCGTATTCGGCAAAATTTGAATTTTATCTAACGGTAGTTCTTCATATTGCGCACTTTCCAAGCTATCATATGTTTGTGGCTGTAACCTCGGTACTAACCCCTTTTCTTCATAGTTTCCTTCACGTAACATCCAATAATCCGGGTGCATATTACTAATCATATAAAGTGTACTGGCTGTCACGCGCACATCATTCAAGTAACCTTCCTGGGCTACTTTTCGTACAAGCTTTGGCTTCGTAGGATCTTCGATGTTATAAATATGAGCGGCAGTCATTGTAGCACTTTCCTTTTCTAAATATTCATCAGCTATGACAATGAGTAAATTATCGTATACTGCCAGCTTACTAATATATTGGTGATCTCCTAGCTTCATTCCAGCCAGCTGTTTTAATTCCTTTGGATTTTTAGCGTTTGTAATAACTAGCTGGTTTTCTCTTGCTGCATATATATAGCCATCATTTACAACAACTATATCTCCTTCTTCAACGCCTTCAACCTGATTATTTGTTGTAGATTGATCACTTGAATTGCCACCTGAACTTTCAGCTTTATCTTCTTTTGAATTAAATAACCTCTTTTCTGATTCAGCTTGTATTCCCACCGATTCATAATTGAGAACCACTTCAAAATATTGCTTTAATGCTTTTTTAGACGCCACACCTTGCAGCTTCTCTATTACCGTGAATTCCAGTTCGTGAGATTTCGTGTTCGGAAAAATTTGAACAAATGCTTTTTTACGTACATTTAAAGTATACTCACCAGGCTTTAGCTTACTAACAACAAGTGACTTTTTATCTTTACCTAACTTAACACTTGCATCAACTTTTTGGCCTTCTTCATTTGTAATATAAACAAACTTACTCTTTGTACTATTACTTTTTAAGGTTTTTGAAAAATACACTGACCAGTTTTGATTCGTTAGTACCGTACCCGTTGCCATCGCTTCTGATTTCGGTACAAAAAGCCAAATTAGTACAGGCACTAGACAAAGTATCGCCAGAACATAGATACCGATCCACTTTTTTCTCATGCTATTCCACTCCCTTAGTTTTTTTCGTCTACTAAGTTAGACTTAATAATTATTATTTCGTTACAATATTTTCTGAATTTTCCCCAAATAAAAAGCCAAGGGAATTGTTCCCCCGACTTCTTTATTGTTCAAATGGCCATTTTGGCAGCATTTTTGTGAGCTTTTTATCTTCCCGACGACCGAGCACATAATCTGCCTGCATAATGGTATGAATTTCACGTGTGCCTTCATAAATTACTGGCGCTTTTGAGTTTCGTAAAAATCGCGCAACTGGATAATCATCCGAATAACCATAGGCCCCATGTATTTGTACAGCATCGTCTGCTGCTTTATTAGCAAAATCACAGGCTTGCCATTTCGCCAAAGACGTTTCACGCGTATTGCGGATGCCTTTATTTTTCATCTCACCAACACGATAAACAAGAAGGCGGCTCATTTGATAGCCCGCTTCCATTTTCGCGAGCATTTGCCCAACGAGCTGGTGCTCTCCGATTGGCTTCCCAAATGTTTCGCGCTCATTGCAATACTTCACGCTTTCTTCTAAACAAGCGTCAATTAGACCTACAGCACCTGCCGCGACAGTGAATCGACCATTATCGAGTGCTGCCATCGCAATTTTAAAGCCTTCTCCCTCTTCGCCAAGTCGATTGCCAACTGGAATGCGCAAATCCTCAAAAAATAATTCTCCCGTATTCCCCGCTCTAATACCGTACTTTCCTTTAATCGCTTTTGAAGAAAAGCCCGTCATTGAACGTTCAACAATAAAAGCAGTTATACCGTGATGTTTCTTTGATTTATCTGTATAGGCGAAAACGATGAAATGATCGGCTATATCACATAAGGATATCCACGTTTTTTGCCCATTTAAAATATAATGATCGCCGTCTCGTACTGCCGTTGTCAACATCGCTGCAACGTCAGAACCAGCGCCAGGCTCTGTTAATCCGAAGGCGCCAATTTTGACACCTTTTGCTTGGGGAACAAGATACTTCTTTTTTTGTTCCTCTGTACCCCATTGCATTAAAGTCATGCTATTGAGTCCAATATGCACTGAAACTGCTGTGCGGAAAGCTGTATCTCCACGCTCTAATTCTTCACAAACAATAGCCAAAGAGTTATAATCCATACCGCTTCCACCATACTTTTCAGGAATACAGACCCCCATTAGACCAAGTTCTGCAAGACGCGACCATATGAATGGGTCAAACCCACCTTGTGCATCCCACCGTGCAATATGAGGTTTAATTTCATCATCCACAAATTGACGTACTATTTTTCGTAGCATCTCTTGTTCAATAGTAAACTCGAAATTCATAACCTCACCTCACCATTTCACAATCATTGCTGAACGGTGTGACGTTTCTTTAATTTCAACGCCACGCTTAGCCATTTCTTTAATATACTCATCGCCTGGTACAACTTGTTCTGGTGCGAAAACGCCTCTTTCTTGGATTAAACCATTGCCGATCATTTGCGCCACAACAGAAATCGTATTAGCTGTTGCACGAGCCATTGCTGTTTCGTTGACCGTCATATCTTTGCGGACAACCATCTCATACTCATATGTGATTTGCTGCTGTGCTTTTTCACCAGCAACAATAACGCGTAGTAAAACTGCATCTGGTTTCGTACCAAGCTCTAACTTTTTCATTAACGCTTCACGTACTACTTTACGAACATTTACTTCCGCTCCATCTACTTCTACGACATTTTTTGAATCTAAAAATCCAAGATCGGCTAATAATTTAAATTTCTCTGCATGCCCTTTATAACGAATTGTTTTATATTCCAATGTTTTTACATCTGGGAATGTTTTATAAAGAGTTGAAATACCGCCTGACGTGTAAAATGCTTCTAGCACACCAAAATCATCAAAGTAAATCGGTTCAATTCCTGACAATGATGGCACTTCATCTAATTTACCCTTACTAATTACCTTTGATGGCTCTGTGTAATGATCGAATACACCTTCTAGTGAAAATACACGTGTATAATGCAATGGTGGCTTAGGCTCTGTCGGAATACCTCCTACAAATAGTTTGATAGACTCGACTTCATCCAATTTAGAAGCCCCGTATCCAGTCAAAACATTCACCATGCCCGGCGCAACACCTAAGTCAGGAATAATCGTCACACCTTTTGCATGTGCTTCATCTTTCAACTCTAAAATGCTTTCCGTTATCCCCCCGATGTGACCACCTAAGTCTACCGCATGTACACCTGCCGCAATTGCCGCTTTTGCTACGCGCTCATTAAACGAGTAGAACAGTGCATTCACAACAACATCGCCTTTCGCAATGATTGCTTCTAGTGATTCATCACATTCAGCATGTAACTCCACAACTTCAATTTTCGTTCCATCTAATGTATCTACAAATTTTTGAGCCTCTGTCACAGCGACATCAGCTAAAAAAACCTTTTCTACATTTTGGCTCTTCACTAAATCACGCGCTACCTCTTTCCCCATTAAACCTGCACCTAATACGACAACTTTCATAATGAATATCCCCCTTCATTGATCTGTTACTCTGTATCGATTTGCGCTCTTTGTAATTTTCCGCTGAAATCTACGTAAATACTTTTCCATTCCGTATATACATCTAAGGCAGCTACCCCTGAATCACGGTGGCCATTGCCAGTTCCCTTTGTCCCCCCGAACGGCAAATGAATTTCAGCTCCAGTTGTTCCTGCATTCACATAGACAATCCCTGTATCTAAATCGCGCTGCGCACGAAACACTGTATTAATATTTTGAGAGAATATGGAGCTCGATAAGCCAAATTTCACTCCATTATTCACTTCGATTGCTTCTTCTAGATTACTTACCTCAATTAATGATACAACAGGTCCGAAAATCTCCTCTTGTGCAATAATCATTTCCGGCAAGACATTTGTAAATAATGTTGGTTCATAGAAAAATCCTTTATCGTAAGGGGCATCATTTAAAATACGCCCACCTGTTAGCAATTTTGCGCCTTCTTGTTTGCCAATTTGTACATAATGATTGATTTTTTCGAGTGCCGCTTTACTAATTACTGGTCCGACTTTGACGCTTTCGTCCAGTCCGTACCCTATTGTGATTTGTTGCATAGCCTCCAGTAAACGTTGCTCTAGCTCCACCTTTACATCTTTATGCACAATTACCCGACTACATGCTGTACATCGCTGACCTGCTGTACCAAATGCACTCCAGAGAATACCTTCTGTTGCCAGTTGTAAATCAGCGTCATCCATTACAATGACAGCGTTTTTACCACCCATCTCCAACGATATTTTCTTTAAGTGCTTGCCACCTAATTCAGCCACTTTTCTACCTGTATTTGTAGAACCCGTGAACGAAATAACTTTTACATCCGGATGCTCTATTAAAGCTGTACCAACAGTTGGACCACTACCAAAGACAATATTTGCAACCCCGTCCGGCAGTCCAATCTCTTCAAATATTAAACCCATTTCATAGGCCATCATCGGTGTTTCATTAGACGGCTTCCATATAAATGTATTTCCTGCCACAAGTGCAGGAAAGGATTTCCACGTTGCAATAGCTACTGGGAAATTCCATGGTGTAATGAGACCAACTATGCCAATCGGTGCACGAACACTCATGGCAAACTTATTTGCTAGCTCTGAAGGGGTCGTTTCACCAAATAATCTCCGCCCTTCTCCCGCCATATAAAAGGCCATATCTATACCTTCTTGCACTTCCCCACGTGCTTCTTCAATTACTTTACCCATCTCTTTTGTTAACACTTGTGCAAGCTGTTCCTTTTTTTCTTTCATTTTAAGACCAATCGCAAACAAATAATCCGCCCGCTTTGGTGCAGGTATCAGCGCCCACTTTTTTTGTGCCTCTTTTGCTTTAACAACAGCTTGTGCCACTTCTTGTGCTGTTGATAGCGGAATTGTTGCTAATTGCTCTCCGTTTGCAGGGTTCGTAACCGATATATTTTGTAAATGAGTGCGTTGTACCCACTCTCCACCAATATAATTTCTAATGTCCATTGCCTTCCCCCTCCAAAATAAAAATACATATTTATAGTATTTTATATTCTACATTTTCTGCGTAAAACCCTTTTTTTCTTAATATAATATTTATCGTATGAAACTATTTTGTTACTAATACGTATAAACATTATTAATAAAATTATTTTGGGAGGTATACTAATTTGAACAACCATGAAATCGATTACCGTATATTTGGAGACGATATGCAATATGTACAGGTTGAGCTAGATCCACAAGAAACGGTTGTAGCTGAAGCGGGCGCTTTAATGATGATGGATGATAATATTCGCATGGAGACTATTTTTGGTGATGGCTCGAACGGCAGTGCGCAAAGTGGCATCATGGGGAAATTGATTGGTGCTGGTAAACGTGTCGTTACAGGGGAAAGTTTATTTATGACGACTTTCACAAATGAAGGTACAGGTAAACGCCATGTGTACTTCGCTTCACCTTATCCTGGTAAAATTATTCCGATGGATTTAAGCCAGCTGAAAGGTAAAATAATTTGTCAAAAAGATGCTTTTTTAGCAGCTGCTAAAGGCGTTTCAGTCGGCATTGAATTTCAACGTAAAATCGGCGTAGGTTTCTTTGGTGGTGAAGGTTTCATCATGCAAAAACTTGAAGGTGATGGTATGGCTTTTGTACATGCTGGCGGTGCAATTCATCGAAAAAACTTGCAAGTGGGAGAAGTAGTGCGTGTTGACACAGGCTGTTTAGTAGCGATGACTTCTGATGTTGACTACAATATCGAAGCTGTAGGCGGCGTTAAAACAGCACTATTTGGTGGAGAAGGTATCTTCTTTGCCACGTTACGTGGTCCTGGTACTGTGTGGGTACAATCATTGCCATTCAGCCGCTTAGCAAGTCGCGTCTTTGCAGCTTCTCCTATTGGTACTAAATCGGCAGACGAAGGTGGCATTGGTGGGGTATTCAATTTATTTAATAAATAATGCGATTTCCTCATATAGGCAGCTCAAAAAATGATTAAATGAAGCAGATGTCGTTAAAACAGGTGCATTTTTCATAAGAAACCTTTTAGATAATGACAAATTTGCCAATTTCCTATCTGTATAAATAGCTATTTAGGAGCGCGAATCCGTTTATTGGATTCGTGCTTTTATTTTGTTCACTATCTTTTGTGATTTGTTGGACATGATTCAGGATTTATTGGACATGTTTGCGGATTTATTCACCATGATTCTTAATTTATTCACTATCTACCTTACATCAGCCACTTTTCGCCATAAAAATACCACAACCTTCAAGTGGCCGTGGCAGTTGTAAATTTAGAATCGCTCTTCTTTTACAATCAAAATAATGAAGCCGCTAACACCATGAGTAATAGTGAGTATCCCTTATAAGGTTGTTAGTAATACTCTGCTATTCCAACTGCTAGTAAGCACTAACGAAAATTGGAGCAACGATACCGAATAGATGCACAGTAACACTCCTCAACGAAATAAGTTCTGTCTTCGGCACTTATTTTTTCGTAGTATCCACCTTATGTCATCCCTATACTTTTTGCGAAAGCCGACTTCCCTTAACAGAAACAAAACAGCGATTTCTCGTTAATTAGAAATCGCTGTTTTCGTTTTACTATTCGTGTTTTTTATTTTCCCGACAATCCATTTACTGAATGGCAACATTGAAATAAGCTTTGTCAGTATAATACAAACTATCACTGTCCAAAGTACAAGCATCAGTACTCTGACCGGCGTATTGTCAATATGCTCAACAAACCAGCCTGTTGAAAATCGGAGGACTTGCCAATGCATCAAGAAAATCATAAACGAATATTTGCTAATTATGCGCACTGGTGCGACATACGGGATAGCTTGCCCTCACGCTATGACAAATAATATGATACTCACGACAAGTGGCACTAAATCGAGACGTCGTGAATGTATCTCCGTATAGCCAAGTTGCATGCGGATATATAAAAAAGCACCTGATAATATAACAAATACGATCGTCGCTAATCGATACCTTTTTGCGAGCGCTGCCACTTGTGAATAGTACATGCCCATCAAATAGGCCAACGCAAAATAGCCTAGCCAACCTGTAAACAACAAACGCATGATTGCTATGTTTTCTTCAATAATCGGGTAAGGCAGTGCAATTACTGCCTGGTGAATAAGTGACACGATTACACATATCGGTAAAAACCAAGCCGGCGACCACTTAAAGCGCTTCATTAGCGTAAAAATAACATACAATTGCATAATTACTACAACAAACCATCCTACAAATCTACCATACAATATATTGTTTAAGTACTTTTTCCACAATAACCCGTTTTGATAAATCATCTCTATAATTAACGCATCCACAAAGGACCACACTAAAAAAGGCACAAAGACAAACTGTAACCTGCTCGACCAAAACCCTGGCGGTACCTTCTCACGGTAACGATTGGCTAATAGGATTGTCGACAACACTATAAAAGTTGGCGTCGCAAAACATAAGGCAATCCTTAAAAACATATAAAATTCATGCTCTGGTGCCTTCTCGACCGTCATAACAATCCATGTCGTTACATGTAATACAACGATGGATAGACACGCCACCACCCGTAACATATCCCACTCTTTAATCACAAGCATTCTCCTAGAGACTTTTCTCACTATGTATAGATTAGCTCTGCACTCGTGTCACTCAATACTGCAACCTACCGTGTTAACAAGCCAAGTGATTGTATGCTATAAAATATACCATCCTCTACAAAGCTTTACCACTAAATAACAGACCGTTTATTACTTCCTAGCTTCTTGATAATTAAAGAGTCTAATGTAACAAGAAAGGACTTAACATTTGACTTAATAAGCCCACCATATAAGTTCATGCCTTTTCAAAAATTTAACCGTGGGTAAATTTTATTTCTTTGGTTCAGTAAACTCTTTGAAATCTTCTTCAGAAAAATACCTGTTAGCTCCTCTAAATTATCCAGCATAATCTAAAAAAGCAATAAAGCCGAGCTCCCCTTTGTCTTAATCAATACGATTGTTAATATTTTCGCCCTTCACATAAGCCATTAATGCATCACGATTTAACTCAAGCATTGCTGTTCTCGTTTTCAACGAAGCACTACCGATATGTGGTAACACGACGACGTTTGGTAGCTCAAGAAGCGGGTGGTTTAGGGAAACGGGTTCCTCTTCGAAGACATCTAAACCGGCTGCCGAAATGTCTCCATTTTTCAGCGCTTGCATTAAAGCGCTTTCATCAACAATTCCCCCGCGCGATGCATTAATAAGAATTGATGACTTTTTCATCATCTTTAATTCAACTTCTCCAATCAGTCCCGCTGTTTGTTTATTAAACGGCGTTAATACGACAACAAAATCTGACTGCTGTAGTAATTCCTCCATTGTTGCATATGTAAAACCATACATTTCTTCCGCCTCATGTTTGCGGCTTCGATTATGATACAAAACTTTCATATCGAACCCTTTTGCACGTCGACCTACCGCTTCACCAATTCTCCCCATACCGATAATTCCTAACGTTGCACCCGATACATCTTGCCCTACTAGCTGCATTGGATACCAACCTTGCCAATCACCATTTCGTAAGTAACGCTCACTTTCAGGAATACGTCGTGCAGTCGCCAGCATAAGCGCAAACACTAAATCGGCTGTAGTATTTGTTAAGACTCCAGGTGTATTTGTTGCCATGACACCATGATTTCTCAAAGCAGTCACATCAATATTGTTATAGCCAACAGCTAAATTTGTCACAAGCTTGAGCTGCGGCGCACAACTTAGCAATTCTTCATCAATACGATCTGCCAATGTTACCCAAAGTACTTCACAATCTTTTACGGCTTCTAATAATTTTTCGCGTGGCATTGGTTTTTCAATTTCTGTCCAGTACGCTACCTCATAATAAGCCCTTAATGGTTCTACTATGTGTTCAGGAAAACAACGTGTAATAAATAGCTTCTTTTTTATATTCATAAAAATACACCCCTATTTTTAATAAAATCACCTTCGTTATGATAGAAAGACTTCTGTTAAAAATCGCGTACTGTTGCGTCTAAACGACTTGCTGCCACTTGTAATTCTTCTGAAGACTGGCCGATCGTTTCCACTACATTTGCTAGTTCTGTAATTTGCTGACCTACACTTTGGAAACTCGCTATTGAACTATCTACAGAGCAAGATATTTCATCAAAAGCAAGTAAGGACTGCTCGTTTTGTTTTATACCGTTATTTACAAGTTCCTGAACTTCTTGAATAGCCTGTACAACTTGAGTCGTAATGCCACTAGACATCCCGATTAATCTTGCAATTTGCTCTACTGAACTCTTTGTTTGATCGGCTAATTTCCGCACTTCATCTGCAACCACTGCAAAGCCTTTGCCATGTTCACCCGCACGCGCTGCTTCAATAGCAGAATTTAAAGCAAGTAAATTCGTCTGACTAGCAATAGTTTTCACAATTTCAATAACTGCATTGATTTCTGATGCTGATAGATCTAACTCTTTTACCATATCGGACATTACTTCTGTTTTTTCGTTAATCTTATTCGTTTGTTCACTTAACAATATCATCTTAGAATGACCTTCACTGGAAATCTTTTGCATCGTTTTTGCTTCTTCCATACTGCCAGCAAGATGTTTATTCACTTGTCGAGTACTCGCAATAAGCTCTGTAACAGATTCATTCGTCTCATGCGATTGAACTTCTAGCTCAGTTGAAATACTACCGATCACTTCTTTTACACGTAAATTCACCTTTTCTTGATTTTCATCTAGTAATTTTGTAGAATATGCATCGTATTCTTCTAATACAATTTGTTGTTCGAAGTTGCAAATTTTACTGACAGCGTCACAATATTGTTCTTCCTCATCCGAATCTAATCCTAAGTCATACACAATATTACGTATTGCTTTTTCTAGATTTTGAAAAGCTGCTAAATACCATTTTGGGTACAGCCCAATATTTACGTGCATCATCGCAACTTTACGACGCTTCTCCATAAACACATCATCAATGCGCCCTTCAAACATTTCAATAACATGATGTCCTAGCGTTTGGCGAAGTCGTTCACTTGAACTATGCTTTTGAATCACTTCCCGAAGTGCCGGTACACCCTCCACCGCATTATAAAAAGCTTCTACAACCTTTACTACATGTTCTTCAACATGTGGCTTTAAATTTCTTATTAGTACTAAATCCTGTGATGCAAGATTAACAAGTTTGAGCTGTTGTAGGCGTTCACTATCCTGAATAAAAATGCCGACATGCTTAACATCACTCATCTCATTTATCGTTTTCTTTGTTTTTTGACCAAACGGAAACACACTTACCCACTCCATTCTAAAAATTATCTATATATCTAATCCCTTATTACTATACGCCCCAGGCTATCAGTGCTTCACTGCAGTTACTACTTATAATTTTTAACTGCCTATTTTTAATTATACCAAAAAAAACCTCCCATTCTAGCCTGCTAGAGATGGAAGGATCAATTACTACATGAAAATAATCACACTTAGTACAGCCGCTAATACTAAACGGTAAATAGCAAATGGCATCAATTTCACTTTCGAGATTAACGCTAAGAAAAACTTAATAGAGATTAGCGCAAATATAAATGAACTAACAAAACCTACAGCATAGAAGCCTATATCGTCCATCGATAGCTCTCCAAAATTGGATAGCACAGATACTAAACTCGCACCTGCCATAATGGGTACAGCCATGATGAATGTAAAATCAGCTGCAACACGGTGACTAATACCAAATAACACCCCACCTGAAATCGTTGCGCCTGAACGGGAGAAACCTGGCCATAATGACAAGCATTGTACTAATCCGACTTTAAATGCTAAACCATAAGAAATTTCGTCTAAAGAATCTATTTTTGGTTTTTTCGGTGCAAGCTTATCCGCCGCAATCATTAAAAGAGCACCTGCCACTAATGCAATAATAACATGCTCCACTTTGAATAAATGTTCATCAATAAAATCATTAAGGATAAAGCCAATTGCACTTGCAGGTAGCATACCAATTATGACATGCAATAAATTGAAACGTCCCTTCATCGACGTTGGTTGTCCTTTCATATTGTTAAAGCCTAAAATGTTTAAAATCCGCTTCCACATCACGACGACCACAGCGAGTATCGAGCCGAGCTGCACGACAATTTTAAACGTATTTGCCGATGCATCACTTAAAAACTCTTTTGTATTTAACCACATATCATCAACAATAATCATATGTCCTGTTGATGAAACTGGCGCAAACTCCGTCATTCCCTCAACAAAGCCTAAAATAAGTGCCTTTAATAATTCAATAATTTCCACTGTTTCACCTTACCTTTAATTTATAAAGTACTTTTTTCATTATAAAATACTCTTTTTTCATATGCTATGACTTTCACTTAAAAGTGATGTCTACTACCCATAATTCTGAGCGACTACCAATACGGATAGGTGGCCCCCAAAAGCCAAATCCAGACGATACAAGTGCGTGCATTTGTTCTTTCTGCTTATAACCATAATCTACTTCAAATATCCGTCCCGTAATGAACCCGTTTGGCCACATTTGTCCTTTATGCGTATGACCAGATGTATGAAAATCAACGCCTTCATTCATCGGTGTTTGCAAATCATCCGGGGTATGATTCATCACAAACCAAGGGAGATTATTATTTTGTGGACGCATTTCATTTAATTTTAAGCGATTTTTATTTGTTCTATCTTCCCGTCCTGTAATATAAAACGCATCAGCTATTCGAATGGTTTCATCACATAAAATTTGAACACCCGAACTTTTCATTTCTTCTATGAATTTCGGAATTTCTTTGCCGTAGTATTCATGATTACCAAGCACGCCATAATTACCATATGTTGAAGTTAACTGCTTCATCACTTCCGCCATACCGCCCGTTACATACCATTTCGGATCATCATCAACAATGTCTCCGACGAGCAATACGACATCTGGCTTTGCTGCATTCGATAAATTCACAAAACGTTGTAAATGACTTTTATTAGCCAATACGCCTAAATGAAAATCTGATGCAACGACAACACGCAATGTATCCAAACGACTTTCCTTTTTATCCATTGAAATCGCCAAACGCTTTACAACCGGAGAATAGGCTAAATATGTACCTACTACTAATAAAATCAGCATAATTATGACTACGATACTACCTATTTGCCTCTCTTCTAATGGTGTGACCCACCGAAGAAGTTGGCTTATTAAACTTAAAAGTAAACCATATTGGAAAATAAACATCCAGTAATTCCCTACAATTGAGAACCATCTAAACATCTCATGCAAACGACCAATGATTATGCTAAAAGACATCGTAAATAAGACACACCAAAACAATAGAGGGTAATGAAACAAGCCAAATGACTGTAGCCAGCTTTTTATATTCCAGCCTAAATAGTATGTTAGACAGCCATAAACACTGATAATAAATACCCCAGCAATTATTTTCTTCATATAAAGTACCTCGATTTCCACTAACTATCAAGTTATTATAACATGTGTACCCATTGTATTTTACATAGTTCCCTCTAACACTTTTTGAACATAAAAAAATACAGCGAAACACGATGGCTTCACTGTATTCAATCAAGTTAAATAGCTTGAATTTTCACAGTTACTTTAAATAAATCTCCGTCAACTTCAATAGACATTCTCGCACCGTGCAGGTCAACTATAGACTGTGAAATTGCTAACCCTAATCCCGAGCCTTCCGTATGTCTAGAAGCATCTGCACGTTTAAAACGTTCAAATAGCTCATCGGCATTTTCGCTAATTTCGTATTTTGCTACGTTTTTGACAGTGAATTCAGCGTCTCCGTCAACTGTTCGCTTCAATGTTACATAAACGCGCGTTCCTTCTAATGCATATTTCAACACGTTAACGACTAAGTTATCAATCAATCTCCACCACTTCTGCCCGTCCACATAGGCATAGATTGGATCAGATGGCATCGTTATACGTAGATCTAAATTAGCCTGTATTAAATCTTCTTTATGTTCTCCAACAGCCTGCTGAATAAGTTGCGTTAGATCCACACGGCTTTTATGCAGCTCGATATTGCCACTTGCCATTTTCGATACTTCGAATAAGTCTTCAATCAACACTTTTAAGCGGTCTGATTTTTTATCTAATACATGAATATATCGTTGACGCTCTTCCTCTGTTAAATTAGGGTTTTTCAGTAAATCCGTATACGTAATAATCGATGTTAACGGCGTGCGCAAATCATGGCTAACATTTGTAATTAGCTCTGTTTTCAAGCGCTCGCTTTTCGCTTGCTCGTGCATTGAAGTACGAACTCCTTCACGTAAATGATTTAAATTTTCAGCATGCTTTGCTAAAGGCGACTTACCTCTCACATTCACATCCCGATGCAAACGACCTGCTGCCATATCCTCTGTGTCCTTCATAATACGATTCAAATAACCCATACGCGCTAAAAAGATAAGTAATGATGGAATACCTACTATAATACAAGCAAATGTAAGTAACACTGGTCCACCGTAGCCTGCCATTAATGCTACGACTAATGCGCCACCACCAAAGAAGGCTGCACCAATTAATACGAATGACTGCAATGCAATCGAACGATTTAAAAATAAATCTTGCAGCGATTCTGCCATTTTCTTCATATAGCTTGTATGCCAATTTTCACGCCATTTTTCTTGTGTATTGACACGGCCAAATAACCAAATAATTTGGGTAATAAAGAAAACACCAACCGCTAGCATAATAAGTACACTAATTAAAACCTCTACAACAAAAGCAATATAATTAACATAGTAAGAATGCTCGATTTGATTGTATGCCGTCCATAATAACGTCCAGAACAGCACGGCTGAAAACAACGCGACAACTACCTGTAAGTCCAGCTGCCACTGTAACATGAACTTTCTAAAGTGTGCTTCAGCAAATAGATTGCGTACATCCTTGCGCCAAATCCAAGCAAATATAGCTGATACAATGCCAGTAATCCAAATGAGGAGGAATGTATATTTATTGCGTTGGAATTTGTCATACTCTTGCGATATGCCCATCATTTGCACAGAAGCCTTTGGGATTGTAATCTTCCCGCTATAGGCATACTGTTGCGCAATTGATTTGCCTGATCCATCATCCACTTCCACTGCTTCTTTATACCTTTCACCCTCATCAGAAAAACGCTCATAATCACGGTCTGCATTTACATAAACATTCGATTCATAAAAAACATGGTTAAGCTGATCACTAATATTCCATGCTAATAGCAAATCACCTTCATTAAAATGATCTTCATAAATATTTGAGCCATCTACATTTCCTGATTTATAAACTCTGCCCGTTTCAACGTTCGTTAATTCATATGCAAAATATTTATAATCATTTTTAAACGTTCTAGTCGCTGATTCTAATGAACTAATATAACGATCAATAGTTGACTTCTTTTCTGCTAAAATCTTAGTTTTAACATGCTCTTCGCTCTCAAAATTAGCTGTAATATCTTTTATTTTTGCATCACGCTCTTCTTCAAGCTTAGTCTTCAAGTCTAACGCATTATTTTGCTCTGCCTCTAAAATCCTACTCTCATATTGTGCTTTAATATTTGCAATTTGATCTCCTAGTGAACCATATCGCTCACGATGCTCTGCAATTTCATTTGCTGTAACAGTCAGATTGTCTTTCAAATTTTCAGCTGTGCCAGGATTCAATACGAGCGGCCCTAACTCATTCCGAAAACTTTCTAATTCATGCGAAAATTCATCTGAATCAAAATAACTTTTCCCAATATACTGGAATCCGATCGTGTTGAATGTGAAGACAGCAAAGATAAACCATACAAAGCCAATCACCGCAAGAAGAGGTCGCCATTTACTTGTTTTCATTCGTTTCCCTCCTCTAAAAAAATCGTTTAAATAGCTCGATTGTTTCATCAGCGCGTGCACCGATTTGCTGATATGCAAACACGATAAAGCAAACAAGTCCAATGACACCTGCTATGAACCCTACAACTGTTATCCACTGTTCAATCTTATTTCTCCATTTTATAGCCAACGCCCCATACCACCTTTAAATAGCGTGGATTTTTTGGATCCGCCTCGATTTTCTCCCGAATTTTACGAATATGAACAGCTACAATGTTTTCCGCATTGTATGCCTCTTCATTCCAAACACGTTCGTAAATTTCACGAATCGAAAATACACGCCCTGCATTTTTCATTAGTAGTTCTGTAATTTTGTATTCAATTGGTGTCAATCTTACTTGCTCACCTTCAAGAATAATTTCCTTCGCTTCCTCATCTAGTACAAGTCCATCAATTTCAACTTTTTCTGACGTTTCATTGTAAGTACCTAGTTGAACATATCTACGAAGCTGCGATTTCACACGTGCTAGTAGCTCAAGTGGATGAAAAGGCTTTGTCACATAATCATCTGCCCCTACTGACAAGCCATGAATTTTATCGCCGTCCTCCGCCTTCGCGCTCAACATAATGATTGGAATATTACGTTCCTCTCGAATTTTAAATGTTGCTGTAATACCATCCATTTTTGGCATCATTATATCTAATATGATTAAATGTATTTCATTGTTAGCTAGCATTTCGAGTGCTTCTACACCATCTGCTGCTTTGATTACATTGTAGCCTTCGTTTTTTAAATAGATTTCAATACCATCACGAATATCTTGATCGTCATCTGTTACGAGTACTGTTAATTTCGCCATGATACGCACCTCACTCTCAAATCTAATTGTATCGTTCAAATCTTAAAAACCAGTTATTATAAATATGAAGAATTTCTTAAGAAAAAAGAATGGTTACTTCTATATTAACTATCACCAGTACTAACTATACCGATTTCATGGCGAGCTAACAATCGCTAATTTCCAATCGTTGGGTTTTCAAGAGCATCAGTAGGTTTTCTAATGGAGAAAAGTTATAATAGAAGTAGATTACCAAAGGCTGACTGAAGATAAAAGGAGTAGAACACAATGTATAAAACTTTAGAGGAAACTGCAATCGACTTAGGCATGCCAGAGGAGCAAGTGCTTCGCTATGTGTATGAAGGCCGCATTCGTTCGGTTTATGACGGTGAACAGTTACTTATTAACAGCGGCCAATTCAGCACATACTTTGAACAATTGGACCTCATTAAGGAAGAAATCGATATTTGGCGTAACACACCCATTCCTGAGGATATCGATGTGAAAGATGAAGATTAAACATAACAGGGCTGTCCAATAAATCTCATTAAGCAAAAAACAGTATGCCGCTACTCTCTGCATACTGTTTTTACCTTTAGGGTAGCCCCTGCTTGTCTCCTACAATATTTCCTTTAAATTCACTATTGCCCGTACCCGATCAATGACCTCTAATTTACTATATAAATTACTGACATAATTGCGTACAGTGCCTTCTGCAATGTAGAGTGATGATGCAATTTCCTTATTCGTTCTTCCAGCCACTATTAACTTGCCAATCTCTATTTCCCGCTGTGTGAGCTGTTCTCTTTGACCCGACTCATGATCCATCATTGGAGTTTGGGAAATTTTTGTCACAAACTTGGCTGCCACTGCTGCTGGTAAGATGAACTGATCTGCAACAGTATCACGAATCGCTGCTAACATTTGATCGTCATTTTCACTCTTGAATCAGAGCTAAATACTCTCGAAAGCAATTTTATCGCTGATAGATTTGGAAAATCGCTGATAAAATGTGGGAAATCGCCGATGGAATCTGTTTTCACTCAAAAAAAACACGTAAAGCTACAAAGAATAATCTTTGTAGCTTTACGTATTTTCATCTTTTCAAATCGTTACAACAAATCCAGCTCGCTTGCCGATAATTTCAGCATAATCTTCTACCATGACGCTAGCTGTTGGGTACATACCTGCACCTGGACCAACTAGTGTTAGTGTGCCGATATAGTTTGTTTCAAGTGCGACCGCATTGTTGACGTCATCGACAGGGTAAAGTGGATGTTCTTTATCCACTAATAATGGACCGACTTTTGCTACTACTTTACCATTTCCTAGCTTTTCAACTTCTGCTACATGGCGATAACGTAAGCCTTTTTCAGTTGCTTCCTTTACTTGCTCCGCTGAAATTCCATCGATACCGATTACTTCTACATCAGCCCAGTCAGGTTGTTCACCAAATGCTAATGCACTTAAAATCATAATCTTTTTAAATGCATCTTGGCCTGATACATCGTTAAATGGGTCTGCCTCAGCATAGCCCAGCTTTTGCGCTTCTGCTAATGCATCCTCGAATGACCATCCTTCGGCACGCATTTTCGTTAAAATATAGTTTGAAGTACCGTTTAAAATACCTTGGATGCGGCTCACATCATTTACTAACAGGATATTTTTCATCGTTTTAATAACAGGCACACCACCTGCTGTTGTCGCCTCGTATCCTACAAAGACACCATTTTTCTTTGCTAACTCTTGAAGCTCTGTGCCACGTTTTGCAAACATCACCTTATTGGCAGTAATGACATGGCACTTATGCTCGATTGCACGTTTTAAGTAACTATATGCTGGTTCTTCATTAACAATTGCTTCAAATACAACTTGTAAACCCGGCTCCGCTAACACATCATCCATGCTCGTAGTCATTAAATTCGCTGTCCCTGGTACTCGCTCTTTACTCGCATCCGTTACTAAAATTTTTGCTACTTCTAACTCAATGCCCAATTTATTTTTTAACTCTTGTCGTTTTTCATTTAAAATATGATAAATCCCTTGACCTACTGTACCAAACCCTAAAATTGCTGCTTTAATGATTGCCATTGCTAAATTCCCTCCAACATATTCTTTTTTATCTATGACGTCCAAATTTTGAATTGTACGAACTTCCTTCAAATTGTGTGCCACAAACTAAATGAAGGGAAATTATGTTACAACAGTACATTTTCAAAACAATTAAATAATTCAACTTAAAGAGAATTGTAGCGTAAAAGAGCGCATTGCACAAGGGGAATCTCCCTAGAGAGGACATCTGTTTTTCTAGGGTGTGCAAAAGGAATCGCTTACATTGCTTTATTTATCGCATTTCTAAAATCCTCATAAATTTGAAGATTTTTTGACGTTTCATTTAAATTAGGCTTTCTTCTATTATAATGCGCATCATAAGATGTTGCTCATTAGGCTAAGCTACAAGTTATAAATGGAGTATTTTATCCTGTTCAAATCGAGGGTTATCGTGCAGAAAATTACTTTTATCACGCACAAAACGCGTTTTATCCACATCCAGATCTCATATTACACATTTGACATACTTTTCGACAGCGCCATCATTATAAAGAAAACCTTCTATCCATTCGGGTTTTACGCTAACACCCAAATCGATAGAAGGTTTTGAACTTAACTCGCCGATTTTAATAATTTATAGTGATTAGTAGCAATGATCCATTGTACTAATTGCTGTTCTTCAACCGTAAAATTAGGTATTGCATATGTGCGCTCGACTAATTGAAATGTACCATATTTTAAGTAATATTCCTTCGCCGGTAGTTTTATATGAGCCTCGGCATTTTCAGCATATGCTTCAAAAACTTCTTTTACTGCATATCCTTTATTGGCTGTGTAAACTGCTTCTTTAAATGCACTATGTCCGAAAGTCTGTTGCCACTTACTTTCTACCGCCGATAGTAAGTGCTGTAATGACATATTGTTAATAAACCCATGACTTTCATTTATTTCGTAAACTAGATAAGATGCTACATGCTGTGCGCCGTATACATTTCCCATTTTCAACACTCCTTTTCGTTCGGTTTTGAA
>JAVWKG010000052.1:0-20147 GCA_036638655.1 Lysinibacillus sp.
ATTCAAAACAAAGCTATCTGACTTCAACTTAACAAAAGAGAAATTATCGTCAATGGCGTCTCAGTTATATGCGTCTGAGTCTTTAAACTATCGTACAGTAGGTTTATTTGAAGATCGATTAAGTCAGCTAAGCCCTGAAGAGCAAAAGCAAGGAAAAGTAATTGCAGGTGCAGTTGCAGAATATGCTATTGAATGTTCAATCGCAAAAGTATTTGGCTCAGAGACATTGGATTATATTGCTGACGAAGCGGTGCAATTACATGGTGGTTACGGCTTTATGGCTGAGTACGAAGTAGAGCGTATTTACCGCGATTCTCGTATTAACCGAATTTTTGAAGGAACAAATGAAATTAACCGCATGATCGTGCCGGGCACATTTATGAAGAAAGCATTAAAAGGTGAGCTGCCATTACTTCAAGCAGCACAAAATTTACAATCAGAGTTATTAATGTTAATGCCTGAAGAAGTGGGAACAGAAGCTTTAGCGCAAGAGAAATCCCTTGTGAAAAACGCGAAGAAAATTGCAGTACTTGCTGCAGGTTTAGCAGCACAACACTACGGTACGAAGTTGGACCAAGAGCAAGAAGTACTAGTGAACATTGCGAACATCGCAAATCAATTATTCGCAATGGAATCAGTAGTGTTACGTACAGAAAAGGCAATTGCTCGTGATGGTGTTGAAAAGGCAAACCAAAAGCTTTTATATACACAAATTTTCTGCCAGGAAGCATTTGCAGAAATTGAAAAAGAAGCAAAAGAGACAATACTTGCAGCAGCAGAAGGTGATGCAGCGCGTATGACATTATCAGCACTTCGTAAATTAACACGTAATAATCCTTATAATCTGATTGCGAAAAAGCGTGAAGCATCAGTGAAGTTAATCGATGCTGAGAAATTTGTCGTGTGAGACACTAGCCCAGCTACTGATAATAGTAGCTGGGTAAATTTTTGTGACAGATGGATTGAGTCAGGTGGATATAATCCGTAAAATAGAAGGATAATGCCTGCAATTGGATTTTCTTTTGTCTATGCCTGTTCAGATGGTATACTACAGGAAAATGACGAAATGAGGCATTCATAATGACACTTCAATTCATTCACTATCCAAAATGTACAACGTGTAAAAAAGCGCAAAAATGGCTAAACGACAATAATATTGTGTATGAAGAGGTACATATCGTAGAGCAAACACCTACAAAAGAACAGCTAGAGAACTATTGGCAAGCAAGTGGATTGCCTTTAAAGAAATTTTTCAACACGTCAGGTATTAAATATCGGGAGTTAGGTTTGAAGGACAAACTTGCGGAAATGACTGAGGAAGAACAGCTTACACTACTAGCTTCTGACGGTATGCTTATTAAACGTCCATTCGTAACGAACGGAGAAAAAGTAACATTAGGATTTAAAGAATCAGATTTTGACGATGCTTGGAAATAAGCGTTTTCAATCTTGTTTTTAAGCTAAAGATATGGCAAACTGAAAGTGCATCGTATTACATATATATATATGGAGGGATTTTTTCATGAGCACACCAAAAGACTTACGTTATTCTGAAGAACACGAATGGGTAAAATTAGAAGACGGTAAAGCGCGTATCGGTATTTCGCACTTTGCACAATCAGAATTAGGAGATATCGTTTTTGTTGAATTACCACAAGTTGGCGATGAAATTAAAACAGATGATCCGTTTGGTAGCGTAGAATCAGTGAAAACAGTTTCTGAACTATATGCACCAATCTCTGGTAAAGTAGTAGCAGTTAATACTGAATTAGAAGATAGCCCAGAATTCGTGAATGAATCTCCATATGATAAAGCGTGGATGATTGTTGTTGAACCTGCTGACTCAGCTGAAATTGACAGCTTAATGACTGCTGAGCAATACGTGGCAATGACTGAAGAATAATATTGAAATAGAAAAAGCCCTTATTTTTGTATGAATTAAGGGAATCAAAATTTCAACTGAAGACGCCGGTGTATACCGGCGTTTTTTCTATATCTTTGGGGGTGGTGTGTCATGTTGAATGGTAAATGCTTGATAGTGGAAGGACGCTCTGATAAACTTCGAATCGCACCGATTATAAATGAAGCGGTCGAAATAATTTGTACGAATGGCACTATAGGAGTAAACCAACTCGAAGAACTGCTAGAGCCTTTCGAGGACTATGAATTATATACTTTTTTTGATGCAGATGCTTCAGGTGATAAGCTACGTGCTTTAATGAATCGGCATTTTCCGGAAGCTCAACATTTACGTACTTTACCGACTTATAAAGAGGTAGAGACAACACCAAATAGAGTGCTAGCATCAATACTGTTAAAAGCACACTTTTCGATTCATAAACAATTTATATTGTAAGGTTGCGTGAGGAAATGAAAGAATGGACTTTGGAAGAATGGCAACAAACGATAGAAGATAATGACAAAGTAGCGTTTTATTTGTATACACCGATGTGTGGTACATGTGCAGTTGCGTCCAAGATGATGGATGTTGTCGAGCAGTTATTGCCTGAAATGCCGATGGGAAAAGCGAATTTGAATTATATGGAGCAAATTGCATATGCATACCGAATTGAAAGTGTTCCTTGTTTAGTGGTAATTGAGAATGGGAAGGTTACAGAGAAGATTTATGCTTTTCAATCCGTACCATATTTATATGAATTAATGAAGAAAGTAATTGACTGAAGATTCAAGACATGGTAAAGTAACAATTATACTACAATTTTAATATCGTAACTCTTATGAAGAGCGGTGGAGGGAAGTGCCCTATGAAGCCCGGCAACCATTACTAACGTAAAAAGGTGCCAAATCACGCAAAGGTAATTCTTTGAAAGATGAGAGAACGGTTTACGTATAACAGTACGTTAACCCCTTCTACTTGTCTTAGTTGAAGGGGTTTTTTATATGAGAAAAGGAGTTTTCGCTATGATTCAGCTACAAAATATAACGAAAAAATACAAAACCGGCAATGGCGAATTAACTGCTGTAAAAGATGTCAGTTTATCGATTAATAAAGGTGAAATATTTGGTATTATCGGCTACAGTGGTGCAGGTAAAAGTACGATGATTCGTCTTTTGAACGGTTTAGAACAACCAACCTCTGGTACGGTGACGGTGAATAACCAAGAATTTTCAGCAATTAAAGGGCAAAAGCTCCGTGATGCTAGACAAAAAGTAAGTATGATATTCCAACATTTTAACCTACTTTGGTCAAGATCGGTTGCAGAAAATATTGCTTTCCCACTTGAAATCGCAGGTATACCAAAAGCACAGCGTGATACGCGTGTAAAAGAACTTATTGCATTAGTTGGTTTAGAAGGACGTGACAAAGCATATCCTTCGCAGCTATCTGGTGGGCAAAAGCAACGAGTAGGTATTGCCAGAGCACTTGCAAACAACCCAGAAGTACTACTATGTGATGAAGCAACATCAGCACTCGATCCGGAAACGACGGATGCTATTTTAGATTTACTTGTCGATATTAATGAGCGACTTGGCTTAACGATTGTACTCATTACACATGAGATGCATGTTATTCGCAAAATTTGTCATCGTGTGGCGGTAATGGAGGCTGGAGAAGTCGTTGAACGTGGTGAAGTGCTACAAGTATTCCAATCACCACAGGCCGACATTACAAAAAAATTCGTATCGCAAATTACTGATACAAAGGAAACACAAGAAACGGTTGCGCTGTTAAAGGCGGATTCCCCAACAGGACAGCTTGTGAAGCTTGTGAAGCTAGTGTTTGTTGGTGAAAAAACAGAGCAACCTGTCATTTCACAACTAGTGAAAAAATTTGATGTAGAAGTCAGTATTGTACACGGCAATATTTCGCAAACGAAAAATGGTCCATACGGTATGCTAATTGTACAAGTGGATGGTTCAACAGAAAATGTAACAGCTGCATTAAATTATTTAAATACTGTCGAAGTTCAAACGGAGGTGATTTCAAATGTTAACTAATCTCTTTCCGAACGTCGATTGGGAACAAATGTGGGCAGCTACATATGAAACAATTTATATGACGGCAATTTCAACTGTTGCGACATTTATTTTTGGACTAGCTATTGGCATTGTATTATTTCTAACGAGCCCACATCAATTATGGGCAAATAAGGTTGTCAATTTTTTAACAAGTTCGATTGTGAATATCTTCCGTTCGATTCCGTTCATCGTGTTAATCATTTTATTAATTCCATTTACAAGGTTTTTACTTGGTACTGTCCGTGGAGCAGATGCCGCATTGCCAGCACTTATCATTGGTGCAGCTCCATTTTATGCACGTATGGTGTTAATTGCATTACGTGAAATCGATAAAGGTGTTATTGAAGCGGCTCGTTCAATGGGGGCGAAAACTTCTACAATCATTTGGAAAGTATTAATTCCAGAATCATTACCAGCCCTCCTATCAGGAATTACGGTAACAGCTGTAGCTTTAGTTGGTTACACGGCAATGGCTGGTATTATTGGTGCAGGTGGTTTAGGGAACTTAGCATTTTTAGATGGTTTTCAACGAGGTCGCGGTGATGTAACAATGATGGCAACAATTTTAATATTAGTCATCGTATTTATCATTCAATGGATTGGCGATGCGATTACAGTGAAAACAGATAAACGTTAATCAAGTAGGTTATTTCGGTAAATTACCGCTAACATATTATCGATAAGGAAAAGGGAGTGTAATGAAATGAAGAAGTTTTTAGCAGGTTTATTTTTATCAATACTTGTACTAGCATTAGCTGCTTGTGGTACAGATAAGAAAGATGGCGCAGGTTCTAATAATTCAGATGGCACAGATGGCGATGCAAAATCAGAAGAGAAAGTAACATTAACAGTAGGTGCCTCAAATACACCTCATGCAGTTATTCTAAAGCAAGCACAACCAATTTTAGCTGAACAAGGTATCGATCTTCAAATAGAAAAATACCAAGATTATGTTCTTCCAAATCAGGATTTAGATACTAAGGATCTTGATGCTAACTACTTCCAACACATCCCTTATTTAGAGGGCGAAATTACAGCAAAAGGTTATGATTTCGTTAATGCTGGTAACATACATGTTGAGCCAATCGGTATTTACTCTAAAAAGTACAAATCACTTGAAGAACTACCAAAAGGTGCAACAATTTTACTATCAAACTCTGTGTCTGACCACGGTCGTATGCTTACGTTACTTGAAGAAAAAGGCTTAATCAAATTAGCTGACGGTGTGGACAAAAATGCTGCCGAATTAAAAGACGTTGTAGAAAATCCAAAAAAACTAGTATTCGATGCAAATACAGCACCAGAAATGTTAGTGACAATGTACGAAAATGATGAGGGCGATGCTGTTTTAATTAATGGTAACTACGCAATTGATAATGGCTTAAATCCACTTAAAGATGCAATTTCACTTGAAGATTCAAAATCTGCATATATCAATGTTATTGCAGTGCGTGCTGGTGATGAAACAAAACCAGAAATTAAAAAGTTAGTAGAAGTATTAACGTCTAAAGAAATCCAAGACTTTATGTTAGAAGAATGGAAAGGCTCGGTTATTCCATTTAAATAATGAAGATATGAAAGAAATTGATTCAAAAAAAATAGGCTGCTTAATGACCATTCACTTGGCGTTAAGTAGCCTATTTTTTTGTTCAGAATTTGTTTAGATAGATTTAATATCATTGTAAAATAGCAAGTTATTTGTCATATTTATGGCTCTCCACCATAATGTGGGTTTTATTTCCATTTCGGCTGTGCGCTTTATTCGCTGATTCCCAGGCGTCGCACAGCCGAAGTGAAGGGAAACTAGCTTTCTAAATTCAAATGTCATCTCGACTTTTGATGATGAGCATAAGCATCTATTTCATTATATGAATTACAAAACGCTACCTCTTAAAAAGGAAGCATTTTTTTATTTTTAGATGGATGTATAGGTTTATTAGATAGAATTTTCTGCATCCTTTCAGATTTCTTTCATAGACCTATGATAGTCTTTCGTTTGTAAAGGGTTCATTCATGTTATACGAGTTAAAAAAATGGAAAAGGGGAGTTTTATGGTTCATCACCAAAAGTCAGGGATGACATTTTATTAAAGTGCAGGTTAACTAGAAAATGCTGGTTTCTCTTCGTTCCGGCTGTGCGACTCCTGGGGGATTAGCGAATAAAGGAACAAAGGCTAAAGGCGTCACATCTTGTGACAACGCCTTTGTGACCAACATCGTGTTGGCCCGAGACCCTGGGTGCTGCGCATAAAGAGGAACGAAGGCTAAAAGCGTCACGTCCTGTGACAACGCCTTCGTGACCAACATCCTATTGGCCCGAAGCCGGCTCATCAGACGCCCTCCGGAAAGCGCACAGCCGGAACGGAAATCAACCTCAGATTATGGTGAGGAGCCATATTCTATGAAGAATTTGCTTTTTTAGTGGCTCTATTTTACGCAGATAAGTCTTTTTAATTACCGAATAGTAAAAAAATTATAAATATTTTATTTTTTTAACCTAATTTTAACCTTTCATCTTTATAGTATAAAAAGTAAGAGAAAAGAGGGGGTATTTATGAGCATCTTTTAAATATAGAAAAATATTATTTTGTAAAACATAGTCTATTTGAATTATGAAACGCATATAAAGTTTACGGAGGTAAAATATATTTATGCAAAAAAATGATAGTTTTCTAAATATAACGGAAAACATTTCAAAACTGAGATAAATTTCGCGAATAATCAATTAAAAATGGTGAGTATAGAACAAAACTAAAGGAGAAATTTACTATGCAAAGTAAACTAGATACTTCAGTACAAGATTTAGTAGAAAAGATTAAAGTAAAACAAGCAACAATAGGTGTTATTGGGCTTGGATATGTAGGGTTACCATTGGCGTTAGAAATAGCTAAAAAGGGTTTTCAGGTCATCGGTTTTGATAAAAGTTATGAAAAAGTAAAAACATTGCTGAGAGGAGAAAGTTACATTGCGGATATACCAGAAATCATGATCCGAGAAGTAATGTATAACGAACAATTTGTACCTACTGATGTATTTACTAAATTATCTGAAGTAGATGTCATCCTCATTTGTGTGCCTACACCAACAAATGCACAAGGCGAACCTAATATTTCATATATTATCGAAGCTGCTAGTCAGATTAGAAAAAATATGAAAGAGGGTACATTAGTAATACTTGAAAGTACCACTTATCCTGGTACGACTGAAAATGTTGTACAAGCAATTTTAGAAAAAAGAGATTTTAAGATAGGTCATAATATTTTCTTAGCATATTCACCAGAACGTGTTGATCCAGGGAATGTGAATTTTACAGTGACAAATACGCCGAAAGTAGTTGGTGGTGTAACGGAAGCATGTTCGGAAGGAGCTAAGATTTTTTACGAAACAATATTAAATACGAGCGTTCATGCAGTAAGAAGTCCTAAAGTTGCTGAAATGGAAAAATTACTGGAAAATACGTTCCGCCATATTAATATTGCGCTTGTAAATGAATTAAGTCAGTTGTGTCATAAAATGGATATTGACGTGTGGGAAGTCATTGAAGCTGCTTCCACTAAACCATATGGATTTATGCCATTTACCCCTGGTCCTGGAGTAGGAGGTCATTGCATACCGGTGGATCCAAAATATCTACTCTGGGTAGGTCAGCAACATGGTTTTTCTGCGACACTCATTGAAACAGCAGATAAAATCAATGAAACAATGCCTCATTTTGTTGTAGAAAGATTAGCAACATATTTAAAAACACAAGCCAAAGATTTACGAGAGGCAAACATCGTTATAGTCGGTGTGGCGTATAAGCCGAATGTCAATGATTTAAGAGAATCACCAGCATTGCAAATTATTGATAGTCTGCTAGAAAATCAGTGCAAATTGCAAATTATAGATCCGTTTATTGATTCTTTTAACACAAATAATGGTTTCAACGAAACAGTGGCATTAACAACTGAGCTAATACAAAAAGCGGATGGTGTCTTAATATTAACAAATCATATGAACATTGATTATGCTTTGATTGACGAACATGCCTCGTTGATTTTTGACACTCGAAACACCCATTATTTGTTTAACAATAAAAATTATTACAAACTGTAAGGGGCTTTAATAATGATAATGAAACGACTAGTGTTATGCAGTCTCGTATTGGTATTTATCGTAGCAGGCTGTGCGTCAAATACAGAAAAAGAGGCTATTCAACCAGTAAGTTCAGCAGTGAAAATAAAAGAGCACGATGGCAAGATGAGTAAAGTTATTAGCCAAGTGTATACAACGAGCCCAAAAGTGGCATTAACATTCAATGGATTAGCAAATGAAAAAACGATGCAACTTCTATTAAATCAATTAGATCAATTTGCTATAAAGGCTACTTTCTTTGTAGAGGGGACACGGGTTGCACAAGAACCTGAGCTAGTTAAGGCTATATTAGCGAAAGGACATGAAGTGCAAAATGGCACGCTAACATTTGCGGATATGTCTAAATTAAATTATGAAAAAACATATGAAGAGATCTATTTGACGAACCAAGTTTTTGAAGAGCACTTAGGTTATACACCAACTTATGTTAGAAGCCGTTCAGGAGATGTTACTGAAAATATGCAGCTAGCAACAAAGGCGTTAGGTATGAAAGCCGTCGTGACATCATCGATCAATCCAAATGATCGTAATATGCAAAGTGCGCAGGAAATTGAGGATTATATTAGCCGCTTTATGAATAGTGGGTCAGTAATTCACTTAAATACGTATATAAATCCAGCAGTTATTGAAGTAATACCATTATTAGCGCAGTTAGCAAAAGAGCGAGATTATCAATTTGCTAAATTAACAGACGTAACCGAAAAGGAATATTTGGTGAAAAGTTTAAAAGAAATAGAAGGTTATGATGCGTTACAAAAAAATATAGACTATCAACAAGAAAAGCCGAATATTTATTATCGGAAAAATACAACGAAAAAAGAAATAGCTTTAACTTTTGATGATTGGGCTAGTGAAGAAAGAGTTAAAGAAGTGTTGGCTGTATTACGCAAATATAATATTAAATCTACTTTCTTTTTAATAGGAAAGGGAGTGGAAGCAAATCCTCAGTTAGCAAGAGTGATTTTAGAAGAGGGACATGAGATAGCTAGCCATTCCTATAACCATTTAGATGTAACGAAGATGACACCGGAAGAAGTGCAAGAGGATCTTATAAAAGCACATGAAGTTATGACATTTGCTTTGCAAGAAGCGCCACTGCTTTATTTTAGACCTGCAAAAGGTGTGATTGATGATAAAACAGCGAAAATTATCTCAGCTGCGGGTATTGAAAGCATTGCAATGTATGATATTGCTTCATTTGATTGGAAGTTAGAGTATTCAGCTAAGGATATTTATGAACGTGTGATGAGTAGAGTTTCTCCAGGGAAAGTAATTGTTATGCACATTTTAGACGGTACGAATACAGTCGAAGCAATGCCACTAATTATCGAACGGTTACAAAGTGATGGCTATACTTTTGAAAAAATGTCGACTTGGATTGAAGAAGACTCAAAGAAGAAAGTGAATTGATAATCATGGAAAAGATAAAAGAGATAGTAATAACTCCGCGCCCAGATCGTAGAATATTATCTAATATCCCAGATCCGGAAAATGTACGAAACCTTGTTGATCGTCGTGGGGCGACGTATCAAACCGAAGAAGTAGACTCAACAGATGTCAATGAAATTTATCGATTGCAGTTATTAAGCTTACGGTATGTTACAAAATTCGATGTTGACATTACGAGAACAAGTGGAGAAAAGCAAGTTAAAGGGAGACTTCAATCCGAGGATATTTCTGTAACGGGAATTTTAGTGTATGCAAATGCACCAGATATTCTTAATGAAAATGAAGTTTTAAAAATGCGCTTTACTATTCCTGATGGCGCAATGCCAGAAGGGTATGAGTCTAAAGTAAAGTTAAAGGCAAAGGTGATTCGTACATTTACGAAAGAAGTCGATGGAGAAATACGTTATTTTTATGCTTGTGAATTTTTGCAACCTTTGAATAAATATATGGTAAAAAAACGTTGGGGATTCTCAATTTTTGTCTCCAGTTTAATATTAATGGCTGTATCAATTATCATTTTATTTATGCGAGCAGAAAGCGTAATTTATTTTCGATTTAATAAGTTTCTCTATTTATACAGTTTGATTGCAGCAGCCTTTCTACTAAGTAGATATGTATTTGGTATGTTGTATAAAAATGTGCCGGTCAATCCGAAATTTGAGCCAGGGGTCTCTATTATAATACCTGTGTTTAATGAGGAGGAGTGGATTCATAAAACAATTTTAAGTTGTATAAATCAATACTATCCAGTTAATAAGTTAGAAGTCATCGTAGTGGATGATTATTCAACAGATCGTACCGAGGAAACTGCTAAGGACATGATTCAACTAATTCATGATGAAGGAGCAAAATTTGAAATAGATGGTCGACTGAAGTTCCATAAGTTACCTCAAAATGGAGGGAAGCGGGAAGCTTTAGTGGCAGGTGTTCATATTGCCCAACATGATTTAGTCGTGTTTGTAGATTCTGATAGCTTTTTAGAGCCTCATGCCATTCGAAATATTGTACAGCCATTCCAAGATCCTAAAATGGGTGGCGTTTCTGGAAGGACCGAAGTAGAAAATAAGTTTACAAATGCGTTAACTAAACTACAAACAGTTCGTTACTATATTGCATTTCGTATTATGAAGGCGGCAGAATCTTGGTTTGACACAGTTACTTGCTTATCGGGGCCTTTAGCATGTTATCGGAAGGATCTTATTTTGAAAAATGAGACCGCTTGGTTAAATCAAAAGTTTTTAGGACAACCTGCCACATTTGGAGACGACCGCAGTATGACGAATTACATTTTACAAACGCATCGTACGTCTTATCAAGATAATGCGGTTTGTTCTACAATCGTTCCGTCTGAGACAAAAGTATTTTTATCGCAACAAATGCGTTGGAAAAGATCTTGGTTAAGAGAATCATTAAGAGCATTTTTATTTATGTGGAAGAAAGAGCCTTTCATGTTTTTGTTTTTTATTATTGGTTTAATTGTGCCAATCGCAGCGCCAATAGTTGTTGTTTATAATTTATTGTATGTACCAATAATGTACGGCGTATTCCCAACTACATTTTTAGTAGGTTTACTATTAATGGCCATGTTAATGAGCTTAGCACATCTCTATTTTAGAAAAAGTAAATTATGGATGTTTGGGTTTATATTTGTACTCTTTTATGAGTTTGTCTTGTTATGGCAGATGCCAGTAGCGTGGGTGACATTTTGGAAATCTACATGGGGCACAAGAGAAACACCACAGGATGTATTGGAAAGAGAAAAGAAATTAGAGAAAAAGAAGCTACGAAAATCCCGATTTTCGATTATAAATAATAGAAAAAAGGGTGAAAGTGAATGAGCAAAAATAATGTAGTGTTAAATCCAAGTAAAAAAGATCGTAACAAAGTGATTCGGTCGGTTATTCAAATAATTATAGTGATTCTAATAGCTAGTGTGTTAATCCGTGTCATTTTTCTGACAGAAAAAAGGGAAGAAGAGACTGTAGCATCAGACAATACGGAAGGGTTTATCGCACTCTCGTATTTCGGTGTGAGTAGAAATGATTCACCGAAATATGTGTCAAAAGAGAATTTGGAAAAACAGCTGGAATTACTCGCTAGCCAAGGATACAAAACGATTTCTCAGCAAGATATTTTAGATTTTTATGAGAAGAAAAAGCCATTGCCCAAAAAGGCTTTGTATTTAACATTTGAGGATGGACGTACGGACTCTAGTATATTTGCACAAAATATTTTAGAAGAGCTAAATTACCAGGCTACTATGTTCACCTACGCAAATAAGATGGATACGAAAGACAATAAATTTTTAAAACCTAAAGATTTATTACTAATGGAGCAAAGTGGTTATTGGGAGCTAGGTTCTAATGGACATCGATTGACCTATATTAATATTTTTAATGATAAAGGACAGTCTTTAGGCGTTATTGATGAAAATAACGTACCGAATAAAACAAATATAGAATATTATAATCATTATTTAATGGATTTCATCCGTAATCAGTATATGGTTCCTACTGAAACGCGTGAAAAAATGGAAGAAAGAATAGCAAAAGACTACACGTTAATGCAGGATATTTATGAAGAAGAGCTTGGAGAAGTTCCGAAGGCATATGCAATTATGCACGCCAATTCACTCTATAATAATATGGACCCTTTAGTAGAAAACGAAAACGATAAGCAAATCAAAGATACATTTAGCATGAATTTCAATTTAGAATCAAGTGCGTTTAACGAAGCGAAAGCAGACGTATATAATTTATCACGTTTGCAAGTTTCTCCGTATTGGTCAACAAATCACTTGATGATGAAAATTCGGCAAGATAGTAAGCAAAGCGTATCTTTTGAAATTGGTGACGAAAAGCTTGCGAAAAAGTGGACGGTAACGAATGGCGCAGCAGAGTTTTTAGAAAATGAGATGATTTTAACATCTGCGCCATCTAAAGAGGGTCACGTTATACTAAAGGATACTTTGCCAAAAGACTATAAGATGAGCTTTGCATTCAAAGGAAATATCGTAGGGCAACAATCTGTGTATGTAAATTATGATAAAAAGAGTGATAGCTATATGCAGGTAGCATTAGTAGACAATGAAATAGTCATTTCAGAAAAACTACCTGCAGCCGAAGTGATTGAAAAAGAGCGTATCCCATTAGATGATATAAAGTGGGATGAAGAAGAGTATGCGTTTAACAAAGCGACAGTGTATTCGTATCAAGATACACAAGAAGGTTCTAGAATTGATGAGGAAGAATATCCAAGAAATTTAACGAAAAAACGGGTATTTAACATTGCGGTTAAGCAAGGGAAACTATCAATTGAAGTAGATAAAGAGATTTCTAAAGCAATAGAAATCAATCCTGAAATTCAAGGGAAACAAGTGGGATTCGGGGCGATGTATAGCATAAAAAATACAGAACATGAACAGTATGCTGATGATATTTATGATACTATGGTAGAAGATATCCTAATAACAAATATGGAAAATGAAACACTTTTTACAAACCAATATACGAAGCTCGATAAAGTAGAAAATAAGACGAAGACATGGTTTGATGATGTCGTAGACTTCTTTATCGAAACCTTTTAAAATCGAGGTGTGATAAAAGTCAAATGAGAAAAAAAATGGCGTTTTTTTGTATGATGTTATTGTTAGTAGCAGGCTGTAGTGGTGTTAAAACGACGACTATAGCGAAGGAAAAACCAATTGCGAAAATGACGAAGCCGGCGCTATCTATTTGGTTGCCAGAGTGGCAATATAAACAATCCATATCAGAAGTGAAGAGCTCGGTAGGTGGGCTGAAAAATATTTATGTTTTTGGAGCCTATTTTAATGAAAAAGACCAGCTATTTTTAACAGATACGGCCATACAATTAATGAATCAAGCCCAGCAACAATTTAGTGCGACAAATAAAGTGATTTTGACCGTAATTAATGATTATGTTGTAGCAGGTTCACCTTCTGTCCAAAAAGATAGTGAATTGCTGCATAGATTGTTGGAAAGTCCAAAAGCGAGAAAACAACATATTGCAAATATCATGGAGCTTGCAGATCGTTACAAAGTGGATGGTATTGAAGTGGATTATGAAAAAATTGCAAAAAATGACTTGCCCAATTATGTATTATTCTTGGACGAGCTTTATCAGCAATTAAAGAAAAAAAATAAGTCGATGCATGTTGTTGTAGTGCCAAGTTTTCCATTCGAAATGGAGCTTCCTAATGGACCAGAATATACAGTCATGGCATACAATGTTCATGGCTATCATAGTGGTGCAGGGGCAAAAGCGGATTTTAAGTTTCTCGATCAATTAATGGGTAAAGTCCAAAAGTCGAATCAAAAATTTGCATTTGCATTCGCAACAGGCGGCTTTGTGTGGAAAGAGGATGGAAAGATTGTCGCGTTAACAGAAGTAGAAGCTGAAAAACTGTTGACTTCTGTTAAAGTAACACCTCAACGAGACAAAGCAAGTGGAGCGTTGTTTGCTCAGTATGTAGATGAAAACAATAAAAAGAATGAAGTGTGGTACGCAGATACTATAACGCTTCAAAAGTGGGTAGCGCATGTAGGTGCTAAGAAATTCAAAGACATTGTATTGTGGCGTGCTGGTGGGCTAAGTGAAGAGACTGTAAATTGGCTAAAAAGCAATAAGAAATAGAAAATAAATAAAAAACCGACAACGCATTGTAATTGTGTTGTCGGTTTTTTATTTGAATGCAAATATCTTTTTATATATTTGTGAAAATTTATAATAATTAAATAATTCCGCCTATTTAAGAAACACTGTATTATATTGTCGGTCTATGATAAATTACAGTTAATACGTTTGGAGAGTACATTTGTTTTTATGGGGAGGACAACATAGATGAAACTTAAATTTGGTTTATTAGCAAGAATTATCGCAGCGATTGCACTAGCTGTATTATTAGGGAATGTAGTTCCTGAAGCTTTTGTACGAGTGTTTGCAACATTCAATGGACTATTCGGTAACTTCTTAAACTTTGTAGTACCACTTATTATTATTGCGTTTATCGCACCGGGGATTGCCCAATTAGGTAAAGGTTCAGGGAAATTACTTGGCCTAGCAACATTCTTCGCCTATTTTTCAACATTACTAGCAGGCTTCATTGCCTACTTTGTTGCAAGTAATGTGTTGCCGAACTTCATAACAAGTGACGGCGCGAAAAGTATGGGGAATCCAGAAGAATATTTAGCACAAGCAATCTTTACTGTAGACATGCCGCCAATTATGGGCGTGATGGCAGCGCTAATCTTTGCATTTATCGTAGGGATTGGGATGGCTGCTATTAACAGTGATGTGATGAAACGCGGCTTTGAGGAATTTAATTTAATTATTACTAAAGTAATTTCAGTTGTCATTATTCCGTTATTACCATTCCACATTTTCGGTATTTTCTTGAATATGACATACGGAGGTCAAGTAGCGGAAATTTTGTCTGTGTTTGCGATTGTGTTCGTGTTAATAATCATTATGCACTGGGTGATGCTACTTATTCAATTTACAACAGCAGGTGCATTAAATAAGAAAAATCCATTTGCGCTCATTAAAGTGATGCTACCAGCTTACTTTACAGCTCTTGGTACTCAATCTTCAGCAGCGTCAATTCCAGTGACATTACGTCAGGCTCAACAAGCAGGTGCTTCAGCAAAAGTATCGAACTTTACAGTGCCACTATTTGCGACAATTCATTTATCAGGTAGTACGATTACACTTGTTACGTGCTCACTTGGCGTAATGATGATGAATGGATTGGACATTAGCTTTACTGTATATGCTGGGTTTATCTTCATGCTTGGTGTCACAATGATAGCAGCTCCGGGTGTTCCAGGTGGTGCGGTGATAGCAGCACTTGGTTTGATGAAAACAATGCTTGGCTTTGATGAAACGATGGTGGCATTGATGATTGCTTTGTACTTAGCACAGGATAGCTTTGGGACAGCAACAAATGTTACAGGTGACGGTGCGTTATCGATGATAGTTGACCGTTTTGATAGTAAAGATTAACTTTCAATTAAGAAAAGAGCGAACCGCTATGCGGATTCGCTCTTTTCTTATTGAAATTGTGATAGGCGTGAGAAGAAACCCTTTACAAAGTCTAAGAAAATTTTCTCGGACGGGGCAATTTCACGGTTGATTGGCGAAATAATGCCAACTGTTCTTGGGATTGTTGGTGATTTAATAGGGACTTTCACCGTGAAGCGGGCTGCTGAATCGTAAAGTGTGCTTTCGGGTAATAGGCTGACACCAATGCCAGCAGCGACAAGCCCTTTTAGTGCATCTAAGTCCTCACCCTCTGAAATGATGTTCGGTAAGAAGCCTGCAGCACGGCATGCGTCCATTGCGACTTTATGTAGAATGTAACCTTCAGGAAATAATACGAATTGTTCATCGCGTAAATCAGATAGTTGAATGCTCTCTTCTTTCGCTAAATGGTGATTGGCAGGTAATAATGCGGCAATGTTTTCAGTAAATAAAATAGTCGGCTGAATCGTTTCGTCTTTTGATGGAAGTGGGCCTAAAAATGCTAAGTTCAACTCACGATTTTTCACAGCGTAGATTAAAAATTTATAAGAGCCCTGACGAAGCTGGAATTGTAGGTCGGGATATTCTTTTTTGAAAGCTGAAATAACGGTAGGCAGTACATAGCTTGCTAGACTAGTGGGAAAGCCGATTTTTATAGTCCCTTTTGCTGGATCTAAATATTCCTCAACTTGCTTTGCTGCAAAATCAATGGCTTTTAGCGCAGTAATGGAATGCTCGAGAAAAATTTTACCAATGGGTGTTAATTTCACATTTCGCCCAATACGTTCAAAAAGTGGTGTGCCTAATTCGTTTTCTAGATTTGCTATTTGGCGGCTAATGGCAGATTGCGCAACATGTAAATGCTCCGCTGCTTCCGAAATATGCTCTCGTTCTGCAACCTCCACAAAATATCGTAATTGACGTAATTCCATTTTTATCACCTCTATAATAATCGAAAATAAAACTTCTTCTCCTCCAATTATATAGTATTTAAGGCACAATTAATTGAAAAAATGATATTTATGAATAACTTTGTATAGGATGTCAGGTTGAAATTGGAGATGTTCATTTATATTTTAGTTACTAACTTAAAATAGTTCTCTTGATTTCTAAAATGATGAAAAATGGTATAGTATTTGTGTTGCTCATGCTGTGATAAATGTCACAAAACCGCTACAAATCAAGGGTGAAAGATGATTTTATATCAAATTTCTAAATGAAACCAATTCTCAATTAGGAGTTTTCTATTGAAAATGAATAGTTTATATTCTCAATGATTGAACCTTTTGATAATGGATTGAGAAACCTTGCAAATTCTATATTTATTAGGGCATGTGACATTGAAAGTGAAAGTAGTCTAAATGGTTTGCATAGAGGAGTATTTTCAGTTAAGATTAGAATGATAATAATTTAGGGATGGATAACCATTCGAATGAACACACTATGGAGGTATTATAATGTCAACTTTAGTAATTAAAGATCTTCACGTTGAAATAGACGGAAAAGAGATTTTAAAAGGCGTAAACCTAACAATTAACACAAATGAAATCCATGCAATTATGGGGCCAAACGGAACAGGTAAATCTACTTTAGCTTCTGCTATTATGGGTCATCCTAAATATGAAGTGACTTCTGGTACAGTTGAACTTGATGGTGAAGACGTACTTGAAATGGAAGTTGATGAGCGCGCACAAGCAGGTCTATTCCTAGCTATGCAATACCCATCAGAAATCGCTGGTGTAACAAACGCAGATTTCTTACGCTCAGCTATTAACGCTCGTCGTGAAGAGGGCGATGAAATTTCACTTATGAAATTTATCCGTGAATTAGATAAAAACATGGCATTCCTTGAAATGGATGAAGACATGGCTCAGCGTTACCTGAACGAAGGTTTCTCTGGCGGTGAGAAAAAACGTAATGAAATTCTTCAGTTAATGATGATTAAACCAACAATCGCTATTCTTGATGAGATTGACTCTGGTCTTGATATCGATGCACTGAAAGTCGTATCTAAAGGTATTAATGCAATGCGCGGCGAAGGTTTCGGTTGCCTAATGATCACTCACTACCAACGTCTACTTAATTACATTACACCAGACCAAGTACACGTAATGATGCAAGGTCGCGTTGTTAAATCAGGTGGCGCAGAACTAGCTCAACGTTTAGAAGCTGAAGGCTATGACTGGATTAAAAAAGAATTAGGTATCGAAGACGAAACGGAAGAACAAGAAGCATAAGAAGGAGGACGAACTAGCATGACAGTGGACATTAAGTTACCTGTAACTGCACAGGAAGTGCGCTCGTTCTCGACCGCAAATGGTGAACCAACTTGGTTTACAGCACTTCGTGAGGCAGCACTAGAACAAGCAACTGGTTTAGAAATGCCTAAGCCAGATAAAACAAATATTACAAAGTGGAATTTCATGGATTTTCCAAAGCATTCAGTAGTAAGTGAAGAATATACTTCACTTGATGCACTACCTGAGGAAGCAAAAGCTTTAATCGACCTAGAAGCACAGGGGAACCTTTACGTTCAACGTAATAATACACCTGCTCTCATTAAAGTATCTCAAGAACTTGCAAATCAAGGTGTTATTTTTACTGATATTTTCACAGCTATTCGTGAGCATGGGGATTTAGTTAAAAAGTACTTCATGACAGAAGCAGTTAAAGTGGATGAACATAAGTTAACGGCTCTTCATGCAGCATTAGTAAACGGTGGAGTATTCGTATATGTACCGAAAAATGTTGTTGTAGAAGCGCCATTACAAGTTATTTTCCTGAATGATAATGCAGAAGCATCATTATTTAACCACGTCTTAATCGTGGCGGAAGATAATGCTGTAGTAACTTATGTTGAAACATATATATCAACAGTTGAAGAAGCAAAAGGCCAAGCGAACATCATTGCTGAGGTAATTGCGAAAGATAATGCACAAGTTACTTTTGGTGGTGTTGATGTTCTTGCAAAAGGCTACACGACTTATGTAAACCGTCGTGCAAAAGTAATGCGTGATGCACGTATTGATTGGGCACTTGGTTTAATGAATGATTCAGACACAATTTCTGAAAATATCACACACCTAGTTGGTGACGGTTCTAATGCTGAAACGAAAACAGTAGTAGTAGGTAGAGGAACGCAGAAACAAAACTTTACAACTGAAGTTCGCCACTGGGGTAAAAATTCTAACGGTCACATTTTAAAGCACGGTGTGATGAAAGAGGCAGCTCAAACAATCTTCAACGGTATTGGTAAAATCGAAAAAGGTGCGACAAAAGCAGATGCACAACAAGAATCACGCGTATTAATGCTTTCTGAAAAGGCACGTGGCGATGCAAACCCAATATTATTGATCGACGAAGATGATGTAACAGCAGGACACGCAGCATCTGTTGGACGCGTAGATCCACTACAACTTTATTATCTAATGAGTCGTGGTATCTCAAAAACAGAAGCAGAGCGTCTTGTAATTCATGGATTCCTTGCACCAGTTGTTACGCAATTACCAATCGAGGGCGTTAAAAAGCAACTGACGGAGGTTATTGAAAGGAAAGTTCGCTAATGATGAATAAAGACATTCGAAGCTATTTCCCAATACTAAATCAAGAAATCAACGGTAATCCGCTTGTCTATCTTGATAGCGCAGCAACGTCTCAAAAACCTATTCAAGTAATTGAGGCGATTAAAAGTTATTATGATAATGATAATTCTAATGTTCATCGAGGTGTGCATACATTAGGAAATCGTGCAACAGATTCATATGAAGGTGCGCGTGAAAAGGTTCGTAAATTCATCAATGCAAAAACAACACAAGAAATTATCTTTACACGTGGTACGACAACTTCTCTTAATACAGTAGCGTCTAGTTATGGGCGTGCTAATGTTGCTGAGGGCGATGAAATTGTCATTACGCATATGGAGCATCACTCGAATATAATACCTTGGCAGCAACTTGCGAAGGAAAAAAATGCAACATTAAAATATATAGAGCTAGAAGCAGATGGCACATTAGACCTTGAAAAAGTGCGTGCTACGATTACGCCAAAAACGAAAATCGTTTCAATCATGATGGTTTCTAATGTTCTTGGTACGATCAACCCCGTGAAGGAAATTGCCAAAATCGCACATGAAAATGGAGCGGTAATGGTAGTGGACGGCGCACAAGCTGTACCGCATGCAGTAGTAGATGTACAAGATTTAGACTGTGATTTTTTAGCATTCTCTGGTCATAAAATGTGTGGTCCTACTGGTATCGGTGTACTGTATGGTAAAAAAGAGCTTCTTGAACAGATGGAGCCAATTGAATTTGGTGGCGAGATGATCGACTTTGTTGGATTACATGATTCAACATGGAAAGAGTTGCCTTGGAAGTTTGAAGGCGGCACACCTATCATTGCAGGAGCCATCGGTTTAGGTGCTGCAATCGACTTTTTAACTGAGATCGGTCTTGATAACATTGCGCAGCATGAGCATAAGCTTGTTGGTTATGCAATGGATCAGATGGAGACAATTGATGGTTTAAAAATTTTCGGCCCACGTGATCC
>JAVWKG010000053.1:0-19928 GCA_036638655.1 Lysinibacillus sp.
CGTTTCCTTTTTTATAAAGCTGAATGTCTTGCACCCTACTTATAGAAGATTTCCATTGCTCCACATACAAACATTTGTTCTCGATCGTGTATCTTGTTATAATGTTTGTAGTATTTTGCATCATTAACTCATTAAATGCATGCTCAATTCCACTAGTCCCTTTATTGAATTCTTCTTTCATTAATTGAAAGCAATATTCTCTCAAACTAAATAAGAAACCTTTTCGGAATGGGTTAATCTCCTCTTCAAACTTAGGATAGCGAGCTTTTACTGTATTTTTCAATGCGGCTATTTTATCGTAAACATTTCGATGACCTTTAATATCTATGATACTTTGCAGATAAAATTCGTACCCTTTATTAAATTGAGTATCGAAATCATTTTGCATTTTCAATGAAAGAAAGTATTTGCTTAGAAAACTTTTTGCACCTAAATTTTTCGGTTGTATTGTTGCAGTGCCTTTAATATAAAACAAATTCACTTGTGCCACTTCACCATTATGTAAAGTTAGTAGTAGATTTGGGTTAAAATCAGGTTTGTCTGTTTCATAATTATTACTAACAACTTGTATATTTGGGTACAGTTCGACTATGTATTTCACAGTTTCTTGAACCGGTTCGCTGAAAGTTTCTATTGCGTTCTTTTTCAAGTAACTTTGTAACGCTCTACAAACATCTATTACGTGTTTTTTACCGATTTCACCTGATTTGTTCATAATCATCACTCCCATTCCCCACTATTCTAACTCAATTATCTGAAATATTATACAAGTTATTTAAGTGGCCTTTTGTCAGTGAACGTGTTAAAATAAATACTATTATCGGAGGTGCCCGGATATGAAGATTGAAGAACGAGGCAGAGCGAAGTTTCGTCCTCTAAAAGAGTATGATGAAAAACAAGTACAACATTTATTAATAGATAAAATTGAACAAGAGCAGCGCAATGCGCGAAGTTTATCACAAGACGATTACTGTGAAACGTTTCATCGTAGAACTGACAAACTTAACTTAGTCAGCCTATTCTCAGGTTGTGGTGGTTTAGATTTAGGATTTGAGTTAGCAGGTCTTGATGCCGTACTTGGCAAAGAAAGAACGAATGAGTTACTTGAATCCCGAGATCGCTTCTTAAACAATCGACATGATAGTATTTTCCACACGATTTATTCGATTGATATGTTTAAGGAAGCGAACCAATCTTATCAATTGAATTTCCCAGAGACGGTTGTTCAACATGAAAAGGACATTCGAAAAATAAAAGATTTTCCCAATTGTGACATTATGATAGGGGGCTTTCCTTGCCCGGGCTTTAGCGAAGCAGGTCCTCGCCTCATTGATGATGAGCGAAACTTTCTTTATATCCACTTTATACGAGCGCTTATGCAAACAAAGCCAAGTTTCTTTATTGCTGAGAATGTCAAAGGCATGCTGACACTCGGAAAAGGTGAAGTCATTAAGCAAATTATTCAAGATTTTGAATCTGCGGGCTATAAGGTGACCTTCAAACTTGTCAATGCTAGGGATTATGGTGTTCCTCAACTTCGGGAACGCGTCATTATCGTAGGTGTGCGCGAAGATATTGATTTTGACTATCACTTCCCAGCACCGACACATGGCACTGCTAATGGGCAAATTCCATTTGTCACTTTGCGTGATGCAATAGGTGATTTAGAAGCCAATCCTGGTGAATGCTACGAAGGCAGCTTCTCTCCTATTTATCTTTCTCGAAATCGAAAAAAAGACTGGCAAGATCAGAGCTTTACTATTCAAGCTTCCGGTCGCCAAGCACCTTTACACCCTGGTGGTGAAGCCATGGAAAAAATCGGCCCCGACAAATGGGAATTACCTGGTGGTGAAGCAATGCATAGAAGGCTCTCTTTAAAAGAAATTGCTCGAATTCAATCATTCCCAGACTGGTTTATATTTTCCGATGGTAACAATACAGCGATTAATCCGAACGGTCGCATCGACAAAGTGTACAAGCAAATCGGGAACGCTGTGCCTGTTGAACTTGCAAGAGCTATAGCTGCTCCTATTGCACAGTGGAGTACTGAAAACCTCAATAAAATTATTGAAAACCGCAGCGCTACGCATCAATTAAATTTATTTGATGTTTTAGAAGTTTAATAAAAGAAGATGACCTTAAGGTAAATTTCATCCTTAAAGTCATCTTCTTTTTTTATAATGCGGGTCAACCACAATAATCCTAAAACTCCTTATCAAATTATCATTACCTACAAAAAAGATATGCCTAGCTAGAAGACTGACCAATCATTAGTAATATGCGGTCTAAAGGATTATCTCCTGTTTCTCCGCATTCCCTTATGACCTTCAGTAACTAGCTGACATACCTTGTTTAGGGTTGTTGTTTATCTTTTAATATTGGCTTACTAACAACGCTTATTCCAAAGATTATACTTTAAATTTTTGCACCATCTCTTGTAACTCTGTAGACAATTCGCCTAATACTTGAGCAGATGCAGCAATTTCCTCCATTGTGGCATTTTGCTCTTCGGCTGCAGCAGCTACTGTTTGTGCTTTATCAGATGAATTTTCTGAAAGTGTAGCTACTTCATCCATTTGACCTTTAATGCTAATTGTATTGGCACTTAACTGTTCAATTACTGCCGAAATATTTTCTGTTTGCGCGGATACATCTTCAATCATCGAAGAGATACCATGGAAATTGTCCTCTGACTTTTTAACAAGCGCAATGCCTTCTTCTACTGTACTAGTAGACACATTCATCGCATTGATAGCTTCTACTACTTCATGTTGAATAGATACGATGACGTCACGAATTTGGTTAGCAGCAACAGATGAATCTTCTGCCAATTTTCTCACTTCATCGGCTACTACTGCAAATCCCTTACCATATTCTCCTGCCCTCGCTGCTTCAATTGCGGCATTTAATGCGAGTAAATTCGTCTGATCTGCAATCGTTGTAATCAGCCCTACAATTTGGCTTATTTCCGTAGACTTCTCGCCTAATGATTGAACCACTTTCGCCGTTGTGTCAGAAGAATGTTGAATATTTGTCATTTGCTTCATCGTTTGGTCCATCATAGAAGTACCTAATGTTGTGTACTCTTTAGTAGATATCGCTAAGTCCGAAACCGATTGAACAGATTGTGATGCCTGATCCATCCCTGTCACCATCTCTGAGATTGCTTCGTTACCAGTTCTAGCACTTTGTACTTGTCGATCTGCGCCATCTGATACATCTACCATAGAACTCGTAATTTGGTCGGTCGCTTTACTTGTCTCTTCCGCACTTGCTGACAACTCTTCTGAAGTAGCAGCTACTGTTTGAATGTGATCCTGTAGTCCTTGTATCAATCCTTTTAGATTGGTGTGCATGACATTAAAATCCGTTGCTAATTGACCAATTTCATCTCGATTATTTATTTGTACTGGCTCTAATCTTAAATTCCCATCCGCTAACTCTTTAACTTGTCCTGATAGAATCTCTACAGGTTTCTTAATAACTCGCATAAAGAAAATAACAATACCAATCGTTAATACGAGCGCAATAACACCTACAACGATTAACAAAGTAACTGTTTTGTTGAAGTTAGCAGTTCCTTCTTTTTGAAGCTCCTCTGCTTGTTGTTCATGCAACTCGATTAAATAGTTAACATCTTCCTGAGTGTTATCATACAAGTCATTCATTTCGAAAGATTTTATAATAGCTTCATCTACTTTACCTTCATTAGCTAAACTACTAATTGCTTTCAAACTCTCAACATAAACAGCCCAGTTAGATTGGAAAGTTTCAAATCCTTCTTTTCCCTGCGCTGTCGTTAATGTTGCTTGATACTCCTTCGCAGATTGTTCTACCTGGGCAATAATTGATTTAACCTCTTGTGCATATTGGTCTCTGTATGCTTGATCCTTAGATAACAAAAACTTTTGTGTAGTTATAAGTACTTTGTCTGTGTGAACATTTAATTTATTTACCATTTGAATCTTCGGCATTATCTCATTATTGATTGTTTTCGTATTTCCATTTAATGCAAAAGAGCTACTGATTGACAAGGCGCTCACTAACACAATAATGAGCATAATTAACGTGAATGAAATCCCTAACTTTTTCCCGATTGACCATCTCATATACAATTTCCTCCTCTATTCTATTTCTAAAACGCAAAACTCAAAATATCTTTTTTTCTACATTATAATCTACATTTCGACATATAACGACATATTTTTTCAACCTTTGAATAATTATATTTTTACTTCCTTATATGCCTTGCAAATGCCGGCAGCTGTACTTTCCGCCTTGCATACCATGTGCTCACTTTTGGCAATAAACTTTTAAAGAAAGACAAAAAAAAGAAGTTAGCGATAACTTCTCATTTCTAGTTCATTATTATATTCAGACAGCTTTTGTTAAAAAAACTTCACCTTTTTATTAACGCCACAATCCTGCTTTTTCTAATTTTCTTTTCCCTTTAAATGCAAAAATAATTGCGCCCACATTTAAGATTAACATGATAAAAATGCCGTATAACACATACGTGTAACTACCTGTTATTTCAAATATATAGCCATATGTCGGTAATGCAACAATACCTGCAACTGCTAGTCCCGTTATGGCCAGTCCATAAATTTGACCGAACTCTATATTACCAAATAGAGCTGTTGTTAAAAGTGGTCCTAATGTTCCAAGAGATGCAACAACAAATCCATATAGACTAGTAGCTATTGTAAACATCATTGGATTTTCAGGAACGATTATAAGAATGCCTACTGGAATTAATCCTAGAAGCATAGCGGCAATAGCTGTATGCTTCACACCTATTTTATCACTGAGGAAGCCGAAGAATAACGCGCCAATGACAACACCTACCGACCAAGCGCCCATTGCATTACCTGCAAATTTGATATCATAGTCCAAGCCCATCGCGAATGGCGCAACATGTTGGTTAAAAGCAGCTATTGAAGTATCAAAGAAGAAGAACAAGATTAAAAAATAAAATGCACTCGACTTTTTCGCAACGGTAAGAGTAACACCGCTATTTGTTGTTGATTGCGTTTGCACTTCTTCATTTTGCTTCACTTCATCCATACCATATGGCAGTAAACCTTTTTGTTGTGGAGCCATTCTAATCGTTAATAATACGATTGGAATAACAACGGCCATTACGCCTACCCCTAAAATAATATACGTATTTCTCCAACCCTCATTAGCGATTAAGTTACCCGCTACCGGTTGCAGGAAAGCACCTATTAAACCTCCAGCTGCCACCATAATTCCTATAGCCAAGCCTTTGTTCTTTTTAAACCAATTATTAATAAGTACAGGACCTGCCAATTGTGTTACTAATACAGATCCCATAGCCATTGGAATAGCAAACAAGTACCAACCCCATACGGAATTCATGAATCCAAACATAGCAAAGGAACCTGCTTCCAAAATAACAGCTGCCACTAAAAGTACTCTAATATTATATTTCGCTATCATCTTACCTGCAATTGGTAAGGCGACCATTGTGACAATGGAAGATATACTGAAGTACAGTGTTAAACTTCCCATGCCAATACCTAAATCTTCTGTAACTGGCGTTAAAAATAATCCACCTGTCGTCATAATGCCGCCTTTAGCAGCCCCGACCATAACAACTAACCCTAACAAAATCCACCAAGCATAGTGGATTTTGTCCATTAACTTACTCATGATGTTTTCCCCGATTCACCTATTTGACTTCTATTGCTCATAATAAACGCTTATTTAAAGCACATTCTTCCGATTAATATATCCATAATTAAATTAAGGGATACTACCTACTTTTTTTGGTACTTATCCTCCAAGTTCCTATGTTAAATTATTTTCTAAAAACACAAAATACATTCACTATTTAGATAACTTTTAGTTACCGAGTTACTTTATGTAACAACAATACTCTTATACTGATAATGTGTCAATAATATGAACTTTACTAGCTCAAATCAATTCATTTTTAACCCTACAACAAGCGGCATTAGCCTTTTCAATGCCCTTCCTAGCGCATGGCAACTTTTTCCGTTACAATTTAAGGTATAAAATACAAAAGGTGTGGTGTTTGGATTGTTCAAGGTTTTGTTAATAGAAGATGATGCTAGTTTATTTAAAGAAATTAAAGAAAGGCTGAGCCAATGGTCTTACGATGTGTATGGGATTGCGAATTTCAGTGAGGTGCAAGAGGAATTCACTGCGATACAGCCTGATTTAGTGCTCATCGATATTCAGCTACCGAAGTTTGATGGATTCCATTGGTGTCGTGTCATTCGAACGCAGTCGAAAGTACCGATTCTGTTTTTGTCTTCGCGTGATCATCCAACGGACATGGTAATGTCGATGCAGCTAGGTGCGGATGATTATGTGCAAAAGCCATTCCACTTTGATGTGTTAATTGCGAAAATTCAAGCGGTACTGCGACGTGTTTATAATTATAGTGTGGAGCCTGTAGCGCTTAACCGCTGGAATGGTGCGACCGTAGATTTTGAACGAAATACTGTATGGAATGAAGTGAGTTCAGTTGAGCTGACAAAAAATGAGATTTTCATTTTAAAGTGTTTGATGGAGCAAAAGAATAAAATCGTCAGTCGTGATGAGCTCATCAATAGCTTATGGGACGACCAACGATTTGTTAGTGATAATACGTTGACGGTCAATGTGAATCGTTTACGCAAAAAATTAGACGAGCTTGACTTGGGACGTCACATCGTCACAAAAGTCGGTCAGGGCTATCTTGCGATGGAAGAGGACTAAGGCGATGATTAGAAAATTTTTAATGGAGCGGATTAGCTGGATTGTATTAGTTCTACTTCTTCAATTACTTGTTGTCTCTATCTCTTTTGTCGACACGACCATACCATTAGAGTCGATGCTCTATATTGTATTTTTGTCCCTGCTTGTTTTTGTGTTTTTTTTGATTGTTCGCTATAACAAGGAAACAAAATTTTATAAAAGCTTAGAAGAACATAACAACGACTTTGATTTAAAAACTTTGGCGATACCTCATAGTCCTTTTGAACATATTGTGGAACACAGTATGGTAACGCAAACAACCAATTTGAAGCAGCAAGCTATTCACAATCGACTTATGCTCGAACAAGAAAAGGATGACTTGTTAGCTTGGATTCATGAGGTGAAAACCCCGTTGACTACTATGCATTTAATGCTTGAGCGCATGAACGACGAGGAATTGAAAGCACTTATGACTTATGAATGGCTACGTATACATCTACTGCTCGATCAACAGCTCCATCAAAGACGGATTCCATTCATGGAAAATGATTTATTTGTAGAGGAGGTAGATATAGAAGACATTCTTTTTCAGGAAATTAAAACACTGAAATCGTGGTGCATCCAAAAAAGAATAGGCTTTGATATTGATTTGACTGTTGCATCTGTCATGAGCGATGCGAAATGGCTCGCCTTCATTTTACGCCAACTGCTAACAAATGCCGTGAAATATAGCAATGCATCTGATATACATATTCGAAGCGCGCTGCAGGACGGACAAGTCATTCTTATTATAAAAGATTCAGGACGTGGCATTGATGCCAAAGATTTACCGCGTATTTTTGACAAAGGCTTTACTTCTACGATCGTCCATCATGACAATGCTGCTACTGGAATGGGCCTCTATTTAACAAAGAACGTAGCAGAACCTTTACTTATTCATATTGGCGTCCAATCACAGTTAGGAAAAGGAACCAGCTTTACACTCTCCTTCCCTAAACAAAATGACTTTGTGAACTTGGAAAATATGTAACAAAACGCTGAACGTCGATGTTCAGCGTTTTGTTATGCGCACAAGAAGTGACAACAATGTCACATGGCTTCATGATTTTGTTCGGTGAATCGAAGGAAAGTCACACCAGCCTCTTTTATAATGAACTAGAACTTAACATTTACTAGCGTTATCAAATACAAGGAGTGATTGAAATGACGATTTTAAAAACGACCAAAATTTACAAAAGCTACGGTAATAAATTCAATAAGCAAGAGGTATTAAAAGGGATCGACCTAAGTATTGAAAAAGGTGAATTCGTTGGCATTATGGGGGCATCTGGTTCAGGTAAAACGACTTTACTCAATGTGCTTTCTTCTATTGATAAAGTCAGCATGGGTACTATTCATATTAACGGGGCTGAAATGACGAGTATGAAGGAAAAGGAGCTAGCAACGTTTCGTAAACAGCAATTAGGCTTCATCTTCCAAGATTATAATTTGCTCGACACGTTAACTGTGAAAGAAAATATATTATTGCCACTGTCCATAAAAAAGGTGCCAAAAAAAGTAGCCGATCATAAGTTTCAAACTTTAGCGACAGAGTTAGGCATTCAAGAATTACAGGACAAATACCCAAATGAAATATCTGGCGGGCAAAAGCAGCGGACTTCTGCTGCAAGGGCATTCATTCATGAACCTAGCATTATTTTTGCGGATGAGCCTACTGGAGCACTCGATTCGAAAGCAGCATCTGATTTATTAAATAAGCTAAGCGATTTAAATACGCGCAGGGAATCTACCATTGTTATGGTCACACATGACCCGGTCGCGGCAAGTTATTGCAGTCGTGTTATTTTCATAAAAGACGGACAAATATACACGCAGCTGAACAAAGGTCAGGAAGAACGCCAAACTTTCTTTCAGGGCATCATGAAAACCCAAGGAGTTTTGAGCGGGGTGCATCATGAGCATTAATCAACTCATCTTCAGAAATTTGAAGAAAAATTTTAAAAATTACTACTTGTATGTTTTTGCGTTAGTATTTAGTGCGGCATTGTACTTTGCTTTTGTCACACTACAATATGATCCATCGATGGATGCCGCTAAAGGTTCCATTAAGGGCGCGGCTGGATTTAAAGCTGCCTCGGTTTTACTTGTAGCGATTGTAGGCATTTTCCTTCTATTTGCAAATAAAATTTTCATTAAACGGCGTAGTAAAGAAATTGGTTTGTTCCAGCTAATCGGGATGACAAAAAATCAAATTTTCCGCATTTTGAGCATAGAAAATTTCCTTCTTTACTTTAGTTCAGTATTTATCGGGACATTTGTAGGGTTTGCTGTTTCAAAATTTTTCTTAATGCTATTGTTCAAGTTAACGGGGGTAGAAGCTATTTCAGAGCTTCACTTTTCTTCTGAGGCATTGATGCAGACACTCATTACTTTTAGCGTAATTTACGTACTAATTATGAGCACAAACTATATTTTTATAAAAAGCCAAAACATTCTTTCATTATTTAGAACCGTTTCAAAAACGGAAGGAAGAGTGAAAAAAATCTCGATTTTAGAAGTTCTGATTGGCGTATTAGGAATTACTTTAATTGTATTGGGATACTATGTTTCACAACGATTATTTAGTGGTAGTTTTGCCAAGATGAACGAATTATTCGGTGCTATGATCTTTATTCTCGGGTCAGTCATTATCGGAACATATTTCTTTTATAAAGGATCTGTACGCTTCATCGCCAATATTATTCGTAAGAAAAAGGGTGGCTACTTAAACATTAAAGAAGTATTGTCACTATCGTCGATTATGTTCCGCATGAAGTCAAACGCCCTGCTATTGACGATTATTACAACGGTATCAGCACTTGCAATTGGTTTATTATCTCTGAGCTACATTTCTTACTACTCTGCTGAAAAAATGGCAGAAAGCACCGTACCGAATCATTTCACCTTTGCTAATGCACAGGAAGCAGAAACTTTTACAAAGGCGTTAACGCAAAAAGACATTGCTTATAGTCAGAAAAAAATTGATGTCGTGCTAGTAAACGCTAATATCGCTAACATTCTTGAGGATGATGCTCTGACAGAGATGGTGGATTCTGAAAGTGCACTCTTACCTATTGTTAGCGAGAAAGATGTGGAAGGCACGAAGCTTTCTGATGGTGAGGTCTTATTTTCAGGTGCTAGTGATATCATACAAAAAGTGATGCCGATGAAAGATTCGGGGAAGATTGAATTATTAAGTTCGACACGCACATTTGAACAATATTATATTGGATTAGACAAGAAGTCGATTCTTTCATGGCAGTTTACTTTTGGAGGAATCCCAACTGCCATTGTGAAAGACAACGTTTTTAAAGAGTTAAAAAAGGATCTCGACCCATCTATTCAAAAGGATTTGTCTACTTACATCGGCATTGATGTAAGTAATAAAAAACAACTGGAGCAAGCGAACGATATTTTCATCCAACTAGGGTTACATGAAAATCAGTTGTCAGACTCTCAACTCATCACCATTTCAAAGAAAAAATCAATGATGGGATTATCAATGTTTATCGTTGGCTTTTTAGGTCTCGCGTTCCTGATCACTTCTGGTTGTATTTTATATTTTAAGCAGATGGATGAATGTGAAGATGAGAAAGCTAGCTATACGATTTTGAGAAAACTTGGCTATACACAAAGTGATTTACTACAAGGCATCAAGATTAAACAGCTTTTCAATTTTGGTATCCCACTTATCATTGGGCTGTCACATAGTTATTTTGCCGTTCAGTCTGGTTGGTTCCTCTTCGGTACTGAAGTTTGGGCACCGATGTTTATCGTCATGGCTGTTTATACATGCTTGTACTCTATTTTTGGTATATTGTCCGTATTGTATTATAAAAAAGTCATTCGGGAAGCACTATAATTTTGAATATAGCGATTCTTATTCGAGCAATACTCGTCTAAGAATCGCTATTTTTATGAAGGGAAATTCGGACTTGGGGTTGATTCCCCGGATTCTATGCATTTTTTATCCTACCGTAATGGTCGAGCGTGTTTTATTCACCATCTTTTATGATTTATTCGACATGTTTTGGAATTTATTCACCATGATTCTTAATTTATTCACCATGATTTCAATTTTATTGACTATCAACCTTACATCAGAGCTCTTCACCATCGCCTTGGGTTAATTTCCGTTTCAAATTTTGGTGAAGCCCCATTTAATGGTTTAACATCCATTTCCCTAAAAATGTATTGTATAATGAAGATGTAAGTAATTATTTTAGTTAAGGGGCGGATTCATATGATTATCGTGACAACTGAAAATATTGCTAATCATCAAATTACAGAAGTATTGGGTCCAGTATTTGGTTTAACGGTTAGAGCCAGAGGAATTGGTAAAGATATTATGGCTTCATTCAAGGGTCTAGTAGGCGGAGAAATCAGTCAATATACAGAAATGCTTGAAGATGCTAGAAAACAAGCAATGGATCGAATGGTGAAAAACGCTACAGCCATGGGTGCAAATGCTATTGTTATGATGCGTTTTGACTCCGGTGAAATCGGTCAAAACATGAGTGAAATTGTCGCTTACGGAACAGCCGTTATTGTGGAAAAGAGATAGCCAATGGCATGGATTATAGGATTTTACGGTATTCAATTATTAATCCTAATTATTTTAATAATTGCATCATGGCTCTATTGGGATCGCCGCTTCAAAACAAAACACGGCAAGCAAGTGCCAAAAGGCTTCGTACGTACAAATGAAGTATCCATTGATCCGAGTACAAATAAGCGATTAATCGTTTACTTCAACCAAGAAACCGGCGAACGCTTTTATAAAGAAGAATAAAGTAAATAAAATGAAAAGGAGCCCGTTTAAAAGATAGGCACCTTTTCATTTTTTTCTGTTCTTATGAAACGGTTCACCAATAACAACCCTAAAATTTCTTTATTACCGTCATTTCATTGACTTCATCTTCTGAAATTGAACACTTACAATTATCAGGTTACCAAAAATGTTCATAGGTACCCATACTTATCAAAACGCTACCTACTTCCCATTGTGCATGCTCAACTGTTTGGCGTATTCCTCCGACGAAAGTCGTTGAATCAGCAATATATATAGCAGGTGCAGTAATGACAAATTCTTCTTTAGCTTACCTCACGACAAATTATAATCGACTTATTTGATTGCACTTCTTAATTCAATTTTCAGCTAAAACCATTTCCTAATCGGAGGGATACTTTGCTCGAAATTAAATAGATTCAATGCATCGTATTTTGTTTTCACTTCTCGAAGCCTTCTAAAATTATTGCCATAATAGGCTGTAGGCCAATTTTTAATAGAGCGATCCGGGAAATTTACATAGTCACCGACAGTGTAAGGGGATAATGCATGCCTTAATCTTTCAATCCACTCAATATTTTGCTTTTCTTCTTCGTGATTTTCCCATGTAGTAAGGTACTCTTGAGCAATTAGGGCATTCCTATAATAATAGGCAGTAGCATGTGGAGGCACCTTGCCTACTGCACCTCTCAGTGACTGCTGCCAAATGGATGCATTTTTATTTGGTGCGTTTTCTAGAAACTCCTTCATCTTCGTTATTGCTTGGTGAGGAAAAGATCTTTCGATAAAGGAGCCTGATCTTTTGCGAAGGGCTGGCTCGTTGCCACTTGGTACGTCAAAGATTTCGGCCGCTTTAATGTATGGCACTTCTTTAATTTGTACATTTGTTGGAGAACCAGTAGCTGTTAATGGCCTTAGGAGTTTTTTTGCCTTGGATGGTGAACCAATGAATATTCCTTGAGCGACAATTTCGCCCGCTTCTTTTGTTTTTAATTCAATTTGTGATGTTAACTGTTCATCTGTGTGAGGTGCCCACTTTTGCCATGCATCAAATGCAACCTCGAAATCCTCCCACCTCCACGTAATAGAGAAGACAGATACATTTGAAATGGGGTGTAGATTGAAGGTAAGGGATGTGATAATGCCGTAGTTTCCGCCCCCTCCTCCACAACAAGCCCAAAACAAATCACTATTCATATGCTTATTTGCCGTAATGAGTTCTGGTCCATCTACGCTTGCTCTGACCATTTCAATTTCAATGAGATTGTCACAAGTCAGTCCAAACGGTCGTGACAACATCCCAATTCCTCCACCGAGTGTAAGGCCAACGATTCCTACACTACTTTCAGTTCCTGATGGAATCGTCATACCATGCTCCCATAATTCTTTATACACTTCTCCTAAATTAGCGCCCGCTTCAATTTTCGCTGTTTTTTCTTTAGGATTGACTCTGATTTTGTTCATTTCACTGACATCAATGATGAGGCCTCCATTCACCAATGAAAAGTTTTCATAGCTATGACGACCGCTTCTTAAGCGGAACGGTTCATTTTTATCCCTAACCCATCTTAGAGCATTGATGACATCTTTAGTCCTTTGACAAAAGACTATTTTGCTTGGGAATTTTTGAACGCTTAAGTTATTATTGATCCTTGCTTGTTCATAATCAGGATCTTCAGGGGTAACAATTCTTCCTGTCAACTTTACCTTCTTCAATATTTAACCCCTTTCTCAAATGATGTTGCTTGTATGTAACATACTATGCAAAACCTTTAAAAATGGAATATATATTTTAAACTGAAGGAAGAACTATAGCCTAAATAAGAGGTTTAAGAAAATATAATCAAGATTGGTAGAGACCTAGTTTCACAGCTGAGCTTGGTAAAAGGTCAAATCCGCTTCCACAAAATTAATCCGATAAAACTACGAACGAAGTATTTAGAATTTTTCTAACAGGTTTATATTTATGATAATTGAACAGATTGTCCGAAAAGAACCGGGTTATTTACACCTGTCGCTCCTCAACTACTGCCAAAGTTTTCACCAATACATTAACAGGTAATACATATTTTATGGCTCTCTACATATGATGCAATAATGAAATTTCTTAGGAGGATTAGTGATGGCACCGTCACTTTAGCTAATTCGTTGCGAGAATCCGGGTAGAAAATTACGGTGATGACCGTTCATTTATCGCTCCTATAATTAAAAAGCAGAATGCTAAAAACATAGCATTCCGCTTTTCCGTATTATCTCTCTGTATCCATTTGTTTTTTTATCTGTATTGCGCGATGTAAAAACGCGACAAGTTGTGCACGTGTTAAATGTTCATTCGGACGGAATTTGCCATTGTCTCCCAATGCAATACCTAGACGTTCAAGCACGGCAATATAGCCCGCACTCCAATGCTCTTTATCTACATCGGTAAATGAACTTATTCCCTCAGGTGTTAGTTCGAGCACACCGACAAGTACCTTTGTAAACTGCGCTCGCGTCATGTTCTCCTCAGGTGAAAACGCGCCATTTGTGCCATCGATAACGCCTGCCTTCTGCATTGCAGTAATAGCATCATAATAACGATGTGACGGGGATACATCTGAGAAATCAGATGCTGTGCGCACAGGCTCAAACGTAAATGCTCTCGTAAATAACGCTGCTACATGCATACGGCTAATCGCATTATTTGGACGGAAAGTACCATCTTCATAACCATGAATAATGCCCATTCCCGCTAATTCTTCAATCATATCCTTTGCCCAATGATTCTCAATATCTTGTAAATCTACAATTGATGGATTTGGTGGTTGTAAAGTGATTGTCTTTTTCGTCCACTTTGCATAGAGTGTCATATTTGCTGTGACATTTGTATTATCCATCCATTGCATAGTTAACGCTTCATCCTTATACCAACCGGCAAAGCGATGCCCTTCTCTTGTCGGTACAGGTAAATCACTTACTTCCATATCATTTGTAATTTCGATAGGCTCTAGGTTTGTACCACCATTTACATTAAACTTTATTTCTACTGTTTCTGGCTTACTACCGTTACCAGATTCTCCAGTACTACCTGAGCCTCCTGTGTTACCGGAACCCCCAGTATTACCTGAACCTCCTCCGTTATTAGGAGCTGTCAGTGTAACAGTCACCCCAACCGTATCCTTAATAGCTGGATTCTTTATAGAAGCAATTGTCACAGTCAATGCTACATTTTTAGTGCCACTGTTTGGTAGCGCTTTGAGAATACCATCTGTTTCAATATAATTTGAATCATTACTTTGTGTCACTACATAAGTTACATCATTGGCTGTTGGTAACGTCAGTACAGATACACCGATATTCGTTGTATTTGTAATGTTCGGTACAAAACCTTTTTTTGCATCCATTACTTTCTGTAACTCAGCTGCATTTGGATCCACCGCCTCTGGTTGAAGCGTTACATCCACTTCAGCTACAGTAGTAATACTAGGTTTTGCCACTGAAGCAATCTCCACATTCAGCTTAACAACTTTCGAGCTATCACTTGGTAACGCCTGTAAAACACCACTTTGACTAATGAGGTTTTTATCATCACTGTCGATTACTGAATACGTCACATCATTGGCTGTTGGTAACGTCAGTACAGGTACACCGATATTCGTCGTATTTGTAATGTTCGGTACAAAACTATTTTTAGCATCCGTGACCTTTTTCTGTTCAATCGTATCCAGTGATTTCACAGCGAAAGATTTATATGCGATGTAACTCTTTTTGGACTGCCCAGTGTTTGGATTAAAACCTGATACTGCGTCTATCACTAATTGATATTGACCTTCAGGTAAGTTATCTATCTCATCTTTCAAATTAATGTAAGTTTGGTCCATTTTTGGATACCTATAAACTCCAGCCGTATAATTACTGAAATCAGGATTATATAGTATATCTATTGCACCTAGATACTTGTTGTCCATATCATAAATATCCAAGTATATAAGATTAACATCTGAAGCCGTAAGATTAAAAGTTAAATCAATTGGAGCAACCGTATTTTGCCCATCAACAATAATGGTCGTATCGGATAATTCCATTTCTTGCAAACCTAATCCGCTATCAGGTAATTCACTACCTACATGCATGCTGAATGGCAAATGAAGTGAAGGAAGTCCAACTGCTTCAAGTAAAACCGTTCCTTCATATACACCTTCCTTCGCATTTACAGTTGGCGTGATTGTTAATTCAAAGTCTTCCGTCGCATTTGCGCCAACAAGAATGCTTTGATCGACTTCTATATCATCTAACATTACCTTAATATCATTTATATTTGGTGTGCTAATGTTATTTACAGAAGTGACTTTTGAATGCATAGCAACTGATGCCTTATATTCCACAGCCGTGCCCGATGTATTTTTTAGCTGAAGCTGTTTTGTTTGTGTTTCCTCAGGTTTAACTACACCGAAGCTTATATTATCTCCATAATTTGTAACGGTTTGCGCATTAAAATCTTTATCTAAAATAGTGAGTGTTTCAACAGTTTGAAGAACTGCTGGTGTTAATAAGGCATTCTTTACATTGACACGACCAGCCCCTTGCGAATATACGTCATAAAGCGTCCCTGTCTCATCACTAATTTGATCTGCAGTATTTCCTAATGCAGCGCGAATGTCAAATGGTGTCCATTCAGGTCGCGCTTGTTTTAATAATAATGCTAAGCCAGCGACATGTGGAGTAGCCATACTTGTACCATCCATGCGACCATACGCATTGTCGTAGGAAGCACTTGGATTCCCTTTACCGTAAGCTGGCAAAGTCGATAGCACATCTACCCCTGGTGCAGTGAAGTCTGGTTTAATGCTGAGGTTCCCATCGGATCCAGGACCCCTAGAGCTGAAGTCAGCAACATAATCACCAGGAGTCAACACTTCCTTATAATCCGTGTCAAACTTAAATGTTAGTGTAGCATTTGGGTCTGCCAACATCTTGCTAGCTAATGCACGACCTTCTTTACCTGTCATATTGAAAATCGGTATAGTACCTAACCCTCCGAAAAAGTTATCAATGTAGCCATCTCTCCCAGGAATTGTTTCAGATAAATCTGGAGCGCCATTACTATCAATACCATTATAGAGTATGACTCCCTTGGCACCATATTTCTTAGCATTTGCAAATTTCTCGACAAATGTCAAATTTCCTCGTGAAACGACTACGATTTTATCTGTAACATCTACATTACTATAATCAGCGTCCTCACCAAGCCCAACGTATACAGCTTCAATAGGATCCGGACCAAAAATTGTTGCAAAGTCCGTATTCCCCATTGTCCACCCTATAACTGGCAGTTGATACGGCGTTTCCTGTGCATTTAACATACTTGTCACTGTAGCGGTATAGCGGTAAGAAGGACTTGAAACCGCACCTACTGTTATCGCTAAAGCGGATGAGGCAGGTGACCCTACAGAATAATAGTCTGGTCCTGCATTCCCATTAGCAACAACTGCCACAACTCCGGATAATACTGCATTATTTAGTGCAATGGCTTCTAGTGAATTCTGGTCCTTGTTCAAATCAGAGCCAAGTGATAGATTAATCACATCCATACCGTCTTTCACAGCATGTTCAATACCATCGATTATTTGGGCAGTCGTACCAGAAGTTCTACCTGTTGCCGGATTGTAGGCTAGTACTTTATAAGCATATAAGTCTGCGTCATACGCGACACCTTTCTGAACAAAATCAGAAGTTTGGTTTGCTGCGCGCCCTACAATTGTACCTGCAACATGCGTACCATGATCCGTGCCACCTATACCACTCGCGTTTGGTATATCTTCATATGGGTCGTCATTTTTTTTAAATGAGTTATATCCACCCTTGTATGCACCTTTTAAATCAGGATGCTCATAATCGACACCCGAATCGAGCACACCTACTTTTAGTCCTTTACCAGTAAACCCTTGAGCCCAAGCATAATCTACGCCTAACTGCTCAAGTGGAGCTGCTTCAAAATTCGGGTTATTGGCAACTGTAGATGATGAACCGCTATCTGGTATTGCATAGAATGTGTGATTTTCATGGATAGCTTTAACACCTGGTATTGCCGCTAATTTTGGGATTTGGTCAGCTGGAATCGTCACTTCCATCCCATTAAATACAGTATTGTATTCATAGTTTTTCTTCAGTGCAATCCCTTGTTTACTAGCCATGCTAAGTAAGCTAGCTTGCTCTTTCTTAATAGTTGCTTCTGTAGAAATCCGTTTAGAAGAGCGACGACCTGCTTCGGATGAATAGTTACTCTTTGCAACAGGCTCACTTTCCATTTGAATGATTACATTTACTGGATTTGGAGAAGTTGTTTTAATAGTTGATGAAATCTTAGCTGTCTGCTGCTTAGTATTGAGCTTTTTTGCATCCAAAAGCTTACTAATTGTCGCTGCATCAAGTGCTGTCTTGTTAACATTCAATTGACTTGCTTGCACTGGACTGCTTTTGAACATGAAACTTGTCGATGTGAATAACACAAGGACGATTAATAGATTGATCATGCGTATAAATAGATTATTTTTCACGATTTTCTCCCCTTCTCTTAATCTTCTAATTGTAGAAATTGTTCGAACTTTCTATAACTATAAATATCAAAGGTTAAAATTAGGTTAAAAAAATTCATTTTTCTTATAGTTTTTTCATATTTCTCAGAATCATGAATGAACTACGATAACAACCGACTCACTTTCTTCAAATACGGACCAAGTTTTTACGAATACAATAACAGGTAATACATATTTTATAGCGCCCTACATATGATGCAATAATGAAATTGCTTAGGAGGATTACGAATGATTATACATGTGGTGAGCGGTGGCGAAACGTTATGGCAAATTGCAAACCAATATGGTATCAATATGAATGCAATTGTTCAAATCAATGCGTTGCCTAATCCAAATCAATTAGTCATTGGGCAGACACTCGTTATTCCTACACAATACTCAACATATATTGTCAAAAGTGGAGATACTTTATGGTCCATCGCACAACAATATGGGGTTCCAATTCAATCGATTATTCAAATCAATCAACTAACAAATCCAAATGCTTTATCGCCAGGTATGACTCTATATATCCCACCTATTATACATGTCGTACAGGCTGGTGAGACGTTATGGCAAATTGCCAACGCATATGGTACGACCGTGCAAGCGATTATGAACGAAAATCACCTGACAAATTCTAGCGTTATTTACGCTGGATCGCACTTAGTCATTCCTAGAGCAAAACCGACGATTGAAGTTAATGCTTATACGTATCAATCGAACGAGGAAGCTGTTCAATCCCTGAATGCCATTGGACATCTCTTAACGTACTTTAGTCCATTTGCTTATATGATTAAGGAAGATGGCACATTGGAACCTTTCGACGACAAGAAAATGGTAGATGCAGCCATTTCAAAAAATATTGTACCGATGATGTCCATTACGAATTTTTCCTCAACTGCGGCCGGTTCAAATTTAGCGCATGTCGTTTTATCAAATCCAGAATTACGTGAAAAAACGCTTACTAATGTACTCAAAGTAATGCAAGATAAAGGCTATACCGTGTTAAACGTCGATTTTGAAAATGTCTTACCTGCTGATCGGGAAAATTATAATCAGTTTCTTCAATTGGCTGTTGACCGTCTCCACCCAAAAGGTTATTTAGTATCTACTGCGCTTGCGCCTAAAACAAGTGCCACACAAGCAGGCACATTATACGAAGCACATGATTATGAGTCACACGGACGTATTGCTGATTTTGTTGTGCTCATGACTTATGAATGGGGATACCGGATGGGCCCTCCACAAGCTATCTCTCCCATTAACGAAATGAAAAAAGTTGTGGAATACGCGCTGACTGTCATACCAGCTGAAAAAATATTTTTAGGGTTCCAAATTTATGCGCGTGACTGGCTTCTTCCACATGTCAAAGGGCAGGAAGCGGAAACATTTAGCCCACAAGAGGCCATTAGAAGAGCAGCCAAATATGGTGCGGTCATTCAATATGATACGAAGGCACAATCTCCATATTTCCGCTATGTCGATGAAAAAGGCAAAGAACACGAGGTTTGGTTTGAAGATGTACGAAGCGCTCAAGCGAAGTTCGATATGGTAAAACAATACGATCTTCGAGGTATTAGCTACTGGGCATTAGGATTCCCTTATCCGCAAAACTGGGCATTGTTGAACAATGACTTTACCATAAAAAAACGAACGCACTAGCCAAGGTCAGATTTTGATGTTGCATTATTTTTGGAAGGAGGAACGACTTGAAAGTAGTTGTTCGACGTGGCGATTCATTTTGGTACTTTAGTCAGCTCTTTAATATACCTTTCCAACTAATTATCAACTCCAACCGAAACACGAACCCCCAA
>JAVWKG010000054.1:0-19509 GCA_036638655.1 Lysinibacillus sp.
AACATTTCCTGTTGTAGCAGTTCGTTTCCCTATCGTAGTCGGCGAAAATGATTATACAAAACGCCTACATTTCCATGTAGAAAAAGTGTTAAAGCAAGAACCTATATCATTATTAAATGCGGATGCACGCATGAGTTTTATTACAGATGATGAGGCGGCGCAGTTTTTATATTGGGCTGGACTTGCACCGATAGAAGGTCCATATAACGCAACAGCAAAAGGCAGTATCTCTTTAAAAGAAATGGTCGCTCTTATTGAAAGAGAAGTCGGTAAACAAGCGAAATTAGCCATTGTAGGTGCTACAAAGGATTCTCTCTCACCTTTCGCTATTCCCGCCGATTACTACATGTCTACAGAAAAAGCAGAAATAGCAGGCTTTGAATTTTCCGATTTACACGAATGGCTACCAAACCTCATTCGCAACCTTGCTAAAGAATTGATGTAAAAAAGTGACTGGCGCAATCATTCGCATGAAAGCGTCCAGTCACTCTTTTATACTAAAATTGTTTTTAAAATGGCAATGGCATTATCGATTTCTTGCTTCGTTACTGTCAATGGTGGGAGTAGACGAATTACATTAGGTCCTGCTCCAACAAGAAGCAGCCCTTTTTCCTCTGCTTCCACAATATACGCTGTTACATCCTGCTCACCACAGTCAATCCCTAAAAGTAATCCTTGACCTTGTATTGTATATTGCTTCGGAAGCTCTTTAGTTAATTGTGCGACTAAGTAAGCGGATAAATCATTCACATTTTGCAAAAATGCCGGTTCAAACACATGTTCAAGTACTGTTTGCGCTACACTCACCGCAAGTGGATTACCGCCAAACGTCGTACCATGTGTGCCTGGCCCGAATGTGTCATATAGCTCATCTGTACCAAGCATTGCTCCAATCGGGAAACCACCACCTAAGCCCTTTGCCAATGTCACGATATTAGGCTTTAAAACCGTTTGCTCAAATGCATAACGAGTACCTGTACGACCAATCCCTGTTTGCACTTCATCAATAATTAGTAAAATACCTTTGTCTTCGCAAATGTTTGCAATGGCTTCAGCAAAAGCAGGAGTTACCGCATTGACTCCACCTTCCCCTTGAATCATCTCCAGCATAATCGCACCAACAGAATCATCAATAACATTTTGCAATGCAGCAATGTCATTAAACGGTACCGAAGTAAACTGATCAACGAGCGGTCCAAAGCCATTATGTACTTTTGCTTGCCCCGTCGCAGACATTGCACCGAAAGTTCGACCATGAAATGATTTTTCAAATGTAATAATATGATGCTTACCTGTATGTTTTCGTGCCATTTTAATAGCCGCTTCATTTGCTTCAGCGCCACTGTTGCAGAAAAACCCATATGTTAAATGTGTATCCTTAACGAGCTGCTCGGCTAATTGCTCTTGCCCCGGAATATCAAAAAGATTTGAGATATGCCATAGTTTTTCACTTTGCTCTTGGACCGCCTTTACGATGGCTGGATGTGCATGCCCTAAGCTGACAACCGCAATACCACTCGTAAAATCTAAATATTGCTTACCTGCCGAATCTTCTACAATCGTTCCTTGCCCTTTTACAATTTGCGCACGACGTTTGCCGTAGTTTCCAAATAACGCACTCATTTCACTAACACCTCGCTTATTATTGTTGTGCCCGTTAATGTATCACCGACAATTTGCACTGACGGAATACCTGCATTCAGACACTCAATCGCCCCTTGTACTTTCGGGATCATCCCACCATAAATATGCCCTTGTGCAATCCATTCATCTATTTTCGCTGTTGTCACTTCTGTTTGATATTCATCTTCAATACGAATACCATATACATCTGTCACAAGTAGTAAACTATCTGCACTTACAGCAAGAGCTACTTCACTTGCAACCGTATCGCCGTTAATGTTTAATGCCTGCCCATCATTACTTGCGCCAACACAGGCAATGACAGGAACAATGCCCGCTTCGATTAGTTTGTTCAATAAGGCTGTATTCACTGACTTCACTTCGCCCACATAGCCGTATACATCTTTATCTAAAAAATCAGCCGCTAGTAGTTGACCATCAAAACCATTCAGCCCAACTACTGCAATACCTGCCTGAGTCAATTCATGCACAAGTGCTGGATTCACTTTTCCAATGAGCGTTGATTGGACGACATCAATTGCTGCCTCGCTCGTCACACGTATACCATTCAAAGTATGTGATTCAATATGACGTGCAGCTAACTCACGGTTGATGGCAGGACCACCACCATGCGTAATAATTAGCTCCACCCCCTCTTGCTGTAACTTTTTAAAGTTTGCAAAAAACTCGTCATTTAAGCCTTCCAGCGTACTGCCACCAAGCTTTATGACCATGCGCTTATGAACGGTAGGAAGCGTTGATTTGAACGTAGTCATAAGTTAAGTCACATCCCCAAGCGTGCCCGTGGCCTTCACCAATACCAAGTGACACGTAAATTTTTACTTCGTGCATTTTTAATATTTGGATAAGCTCATCCTCTGAAAATGGAATAGGCTCGCCGTTTTCTACCATTGTTGCGCCACCAATTTGAATCGTAATTTTGTCAGGATCTACTTGTGCGCCACTATACCCGACAGCTGCAATAATACGGCCCCAGTTGGCATCACAGCCAAACACTGCTGTTTTCACAAGTGGTGATCCTACTACTGTTTTAGCAATTTTACGTGCTTCTTCATCTGAAACCGCACCTTCTACTTCTACTTCTATTAATTTCGTTGCCCCTTCACCATCTTTAGCAATCATTTTCGCTAAATCTTGTGCCACAGTTTGCAATGTGTAGTAGAAATTATTCCAATCTGGATGTGCTGGTGTTAATGTTTCATTGCCTGCTAATCCATTCGCCATGACAACTACTGTGTCATTTGTCGACGTATCACCATCAACCGTAATGGCATTGAATGTTAAATTCGTAATATGCGATAAAGTATTTTGTAATACATCTGACTCAATATTGGCATCTGTTGTAATAAATCCAAGCATTGTTGCCATATTCGGCTCAATCATGCCCGAACCTTTCGCTACGCCAGCAATGATAACTTCTTTACCATCAATTGTCGTACTATAACTTGTATTTTTCATAACCGTATCTGTAGTCATAATCGCTTGTGCAAAATCAATGGCACTTTCAAGGCTATTCAATGCCTCTATTTGTGCAATTCCTTGTTTCACAGGTTCCATTTTCATAATCTCGCCGATGACACCTGTCGAGCAGACACCTACTAAACTAGCATCCACACCTAATTTTTCAGCAGCTAACGCCTGCATTGTGAACGCATCCTGTAGTCCTTGCTTACCCGTACATGCATTGGCATTACCTGAGTTTACAATCATCGCCTGCATTTTTTTCGTTGAATAAACAACTTCCTTCGTCACTTTAAGTGGTGCTGCTTGCACTGCATTCGTTGTAAATACACCTGCAACACTCGCTGGCACGTCACTTACTAAAATTGCCAAATCCTTTTTCTTATGCTTTAATCCACAATGTAAACCTGCTGCCTTAAAGCCTTTCGGTGAAACAATATTTTTACTTGATAATTTTTTCATAAATGTTGAAGTTGCTTGTAATGTCATAAAGTTTTCCTCCCTGATTTTCGGATTGTTATGAAATAAGATAAGCACACAGCATACCGCGGCGTGCTTACTCGTTTTTAAATAAAGAACGGAACGACATCTAAACCTGTCGTTTGTGGTAAATCAAATTGAACATTCATATTTTGGATTGCTTGCCCCGCTGCGCCTTTAACTAAATTGTCGATGACACTCACAATCGTTGCTCGATTTGTACGTGGATCTACTTTAACGAAAATATCACAATAGTTAGAACCTTTCACACGGTTTGTTGCCAGACCATTAACATCCGTCACAATACGAACAAATGGATGCTTTTCATATGTAGCCTGCAAAGATGCAACTAATTGCGCCTCCGTAACATTCGGCATAACTGGAGCGTACGCTGTCGATAAAATCCCTCGTGTCATTGGTACTAAATGTGTATTGAATGAAATGGCTGTATCTACACCAGCAAACATTGAAATAGCCTGCTCAATTTCTGGAATATGTTGATGCGTATTTGCTTTATAAATAGAGAAATTATCATTGGCTTCACTAAAATGTGTTGTTTGTGAAGGTTTATTGCCTGCTCCTGAAAATCCACTTTTGGCATCTATAACTAGGAAACTCGGATCTATCAATCTTTCTTTTACTAACGGTAAAATGGATAGTAAAACAGCCGTTGGATAGCAACCTGGATTCGCGATTAGTGATGCATTTTGTATGTTCTCTGCATTCCATTCTGTTAACCCATATACACTTTGTGCAAGAGCCTCAGTAGGTGCGGCCTTTTTGCCATACCATTTTTCAAAGCTCGCTGGGTCTTTTAAGCGAAAATCACCAGATAGATCGATTAACTTCGGACCTTTTCCTAAAAGTGGTGGTAATAATTCTTTTGTAACTCCTGATGGTGTACTTGTAAACAAGACGTCAAATTTCTCCAATGCTGCATAATCTATTTTTTTCAATGGTGCATCTACAATATTTACTAGATGCCCAAATTTTGAAGAAAATGCAACACCTTCTTCTGAAGATGTGAATAAATCAATTTGTTCAACTGCTTGATGATTATATAAAAAACGAATTAACTCTAATCCGCCGTACCCTGTTGCGCCAATAATTCCAACTTTCATCGCACTCACCTCTAAAATAAGTTAAAATTAGTATACTTCTGCATAAATATTAAGTCAACTGTATTTTTATTTAAATTCACTATTTTCTTAATAATCTACTTACTATCACGCGTGTTGATTATCCAATTTCCACCACCGATAATTGAAGCAGCAGGTTGATTGTAGCTACGGGCTGCTCGCTTTCCGCGGGGCGAGCAACCCGTAGCTACAATCAACGAACAAAATACCGAGACATACTGAAGCGTAGAATAAGAAACAATCAGTTTTACGTTATATAACATCCTAATATTCCCCTAATCAACACACCTGTAACTACAACAATATACAGATTGGAAATGGCACTCGAGCGACCTCTTTACGATCCGGAACGACTTTAAGCGAATATAAGAAATGTACTTTCCCCTAGACACCTTGAAAAAAGCATTAGACATTTCACACTTATCTTTTAAAAAAACAAGGTGAAAATTCTTTCGTTAGCCGAAAGAATTTCCACCTTTGTTGTTATGCATTTATTAATCTTCCATTGTTGATAAATCACCTGTTGGTAAATTTAATTCCCATGCTTTCAACACACGGCGCATAATTTTACCGCTTCGTGTTTTCGGTAATTTATCTTTGAACTCGATTTCACGAGGAGCAGCATGTGCAGATAACCCTTTCTTCACGAACTCTCGAATTTCTTCGATTAAAGCATCTGACGGCTCCACCCCTTCACGTAATGAAACAAATGCCTTAATGATCTCACCGCGCACAGGATCTGGCTTACCAATAACACCTGCTTCAAGAACATCTGGATGCTCAAGTAACTTACTTTCAACCTCGAATGGACCTACACGCTCTCCAGCCGTCATAATAACGTCATCTACACGGCCTTGGAACCAGAAGTATCCTTCTTCATCCATGTAAGCAGAATCTCCTGAAACATACCATTCATCTTTTAAGAAGTATGATTCATAGCGACTTGGATTACCCCAAATTTGGCGCATCATCGCAGGCCAACCTTTTTTAATAGCTAAATTCCCCATTGTATATGGCGGCACTTCATTACCCGAATCATCAACAATTGTTGCATATACTCCCGGTAATGGTTTCCCCATTGACCCTGGCTTAATGTCCATGCTCGGGTAATTACAAATCATGTGTGCACCCGTTTCTGTCATCCACCAAGTATCATGGATGCGGTGACCTAATTCCTCATAACCCCAACGAATTACTTCAGGATTTAACGGCTCACCAACCGACAATACATGACGTAAAGCAGAAAGATTGTAGTTTTCTAGCATACCGCTACCTGCCCCCATAAGCATACGGAAGGCAGTTGGCGCGCTATACCAAACAGTTACACTATAATCTTCAAGCGCTTGATACCAAGCTTGTGGTGAGAAGCGCCCACCAACAATTAACATTGTGACACCGTTTAACCAAGGACCAAAAATACCGTATGATGTACCAGTCACCCAACCTGGATCTGCTGTACACCAGTAAATATCATCATCACGTAAATCTAGTACCCACTGTGTAGATTGATATTGTTGTAGCATCGCATTATGCACATGCAGCACGCCTTTTGGTGCACCTGTTGAACCAGAAGTATAATGCAAAATCATACCATCTTCACGGTCCACCCACTCAATATCAAAATCAATTGATGCCGCTTGAAGACGCTTGTTAAAATCTAAAACTTGCTCAGTTTCTTCAATGTCCTCCCCTACAAGGAATACTCTTTGTAAATTCGGCAACTTCTCTAATGGTACGCGCCCTAGTAACTCTGGTGTCGTTACTAACACTTTTGCATCGCTATCTGCTAAACGATCATACACCGCACCTTCCATAAATGCTTCAAATAATGGACCTACGATAACGCCCATTTTTAAAGCGCCTAATAATGAGAAGTATAGCTCTGGTGAACGCGGCATAAAAATAAAGAGACGATCACCTTTTTCTAAATCTGTTGCAGACTTAAGTACGTTCGCTGCTTTATTTGTCATCTTTTTCATTTCATTGAACGTATAGCTTTCTTTACGTTTACCATCATTATAGTAAAGAGCTACTTTGTTTTTACGGTATGTTTCTGCATGACGATCAATTGCCTCATACGCCATATTTAATTTTCCAGTTTCATACCAACTAAATTCTTTTTCTGTTTCTGCCCAATTATGCGATGCTGCTGCAACCTCATAACTTGGTAAATTAAACTGTCCTGGTAAAGCACTTAATTTCTCCATCATTTTCATCCCCATGAAATAACCCCTTTCATCACTTCAACTTTCTTGTATAATAACCTATAATTTCTTATCGTACAAAATACGATACATCCCCTTCAAATCCTAGATTATTTATCACAAGTAAAAACATTATCCAGCAGTTGTTATAGAACAGTGTTACTTACCTCTATTATACAAACACTAGATTCTATAAAACAATACTGTTGAATAACAGATTCAATATAAATCTATTTTACACGAATACGACCCAAAAATGCCAATATTTTTATTTTTCCGAAAATATAGTGATTTTTCGTAAAATTAAGCGTATTTTCGCATAAAATCCGTTATACTGGAAATATAAAAATCAGGTGGTGTAAATATGGAACACATAAAAACTTTTTTTTCTATTAAAAAGGAAACAAAGCATGGTACTGTGTATGTAGAAGGTCCTGTTTCTCCAGAGAAACTAGCAGAGTATTCATTTCATGAAGACTTAGTTGCCTTCAGACCTCCTATCCAACAAAGATTAGCTATCATCGAAATTGCTAAACTTCCTGAAGGTCGTATTATCATTATTCGGAACGGGACAATCATTGTAGGCTATGTCACTTATTTATATCCAGATCCACTCGAACGATGGGCAGAGGATCCAATCGAAAATATGATTGAGCTTGGTGCTATCGAAGTTATTCCTGCTTACCGCGGTACTGGGTCAGGTAAAAGCCTTCTCGAACTATCATTTAAAGGTGATGAAATGGAAGACTATCTTGTTATTACGACCGAGTATTATTGGCATTGGGATTTAAATGGGACCGGCTTAAATGTCTGGGATTACCGAAAAATGATGGAGCGAATGATGAGTGTTGTTAATTTCGAATATTTTGCTACTGACGACCCTGAAATCACATCTCATCCTGCGAATTGCTTAATGGCACGAGAAGGAAAACGCGTTCCACAAGAAACAATGGAACGGTTTGATAGACTTCGTTTCAGAAGCCGCTTCATGTATTAAAACCAACACAAGGGGGATAATTATATGATTGTTGAAGAAATTATGAATTGTGAACCTTACACATTAGCGCCAAGTCATACTGTACGTGAGGCACTGAAATTAATGCGAGAAAAGAAAGTACGTCACTTACCAGTCGTCGATGAAGAAATGCACGTACTCGGTGTTATTACCGAGCGCGACATTAAAGAAGCGCTACCGTCATCTCTTCAAGTTGAACCTAATTCACCTGTATTTGATGCAACCATAAGTGAGATTATGGTGAAAGACCCACTTATTGGGCATCCACTTGACTTCGTGGAGGAAGTAGCGCTTACATTTTATGAATCTAAAGTTGGCTGCCTACCGATTGTATCAGGAGGCAAACTTGTTGGAATCGTAACAACCACAGATTTACTTTATACATACATCGAGCTAACAGGAGCTACTTTACCAGGATCTAAAATTGAAATTCGAGTTTCTGATACACCTGGTATTTTATTTGAAATTACAAAAATCTTTTCTGATCATCATGCAAATGTCCAAAGCGTCCTAGTTTATCCTGATTCTGAAAATACAAATAATCGCATTTTGAGTGTCCGAGTGCAAACATTAAATCCATTAGCAATAATTGAAGGGCTTCGCCAAGAAGGCTTCGATGTTTTGTGGCCAAACATACCTGGCATCCCACTATGACACAAAAAACTGTATTTATTTATTCACCAGAACAACTCGGATACAAATTTTCAGACACACACCCTTTCAATCACAAACGGTTGACGCTCACAATGGACTTACTAAGAAATATCGGTGCACTCGATAATGCCCAGATTGTTCCTGCACGTATTGCAACTGATGAAGAATTGCTCCTTGCTCACGATCCAAAATATATCGAAATCGTAAAAAAAGCAGGACACGGTGAATTAACAGAACAGCAAGGCGAAAGCTACGGAATCGGTACCGAAGATACACCTATTTTCAAAAATATGCATGAAGCAAGTGCGCAGCTCGTTGGCGGAACACTCACTGCAGTTGACTATGTTATGGAAGGCAAAGCTGAGCATGCACTCAACTTAGGTGGCGGCCTTCATCACGGCTTCCGTGGGCGAGCATCTGGCTTTTGTATTTATAATGACAGCTCAGTTGCCATCCGCTATTTACAAGAAAAGTATAAAGCAAGGGTACTATACGTCGATACAGATGCTCATCACGGTGATGGTGTACAGTGGAGCTTTTACGATGATCCAGACGTATGTACATTATCAATTCATGAAACGGGGCGCTATTTATTCCCCGGCACGGGTAATATTACGGAGCGAGGTAATGGACAAGGCTATGGCACTTCATTTAATTTCCCAATTGACGCCTTTACAGAGGATGAAAGTTTTTTAGAAATATATGAAAGTGCAATGCGAGAAGTTTTTGAATTTTTCAAGCCTGATGTTGTGTTAACACAAAACGGTGCTGATGCTCATTACTTCGATCCACTTACACATCTATACGGCACAATGAATATTTACAAGGAGATTCCGAAACTTGCACATAAGCTAGCACATGAATATTGCGGAGGCAAATGGATTGCTGTTGGAGGCGGGGGCTATGATATTTGGCGTGTCGTTCCAAGAGCTTGGTCAATGCTATGGCTGGAAATGAATGATATCGAGATTCCTACTGGACCATTACCCCAAGCTTGGTTAGACCGCTGGCAACCTGAATCACCAGTGCCCTTTATCCCTACTTGGGAAGACCCAAATCCTTTGTATGAAGCTATACCTAGAAAACCTGAAATCGAAGAAAAAAATACGCAAATGCTCACTAAAGCATTGCATATTATTCGAAGCGAAAAAAGAATATAAGTATTAAAAAACACGTAAAATCGCATAATCGATTTTACGTGTTTTCTTGCTAATTACGCTTTAGTTTTAACAGACTCTCTCGCTTCAATACGATATGGCAAAATAACTGCTTCTTCTTCGACAGTTTCTTTATTCATTAACTTAGTAAGCAAACGCATTGCGACTGCACCTATATCGTACAGTGGTAAAGCAACACTTGTTAATTGTGGTCGCGCCATGCGTGCTAGCTTAGAGTTTTCAAAGCTAATTACTTCAATATCACCTGGTACCGTTTTACCAGTATCTTGTGCCCCATTTACGATACCAATTGCCAATTCATCACTACCTGCAAAATAGGCTGTAGGTGGATCTGTTAACGCCGCCAAGGTTGTCCACGCGTCTAAACCACCTTCATAACTTGCTTCTTCTGCGATAATAAGTGTATCATCCAGCTCAATATTAGCATCAGTTAACGCTTTTTGATAAGCTGCTAATTTATATTTACCGTTAATTGTATATCCTAATGGTCCCGTGACAAAACCGATTCTTGTATGACCATTTTGAATTAATAATAAAATAGCTTCATAAGCTGCTTGGAAATAATCAATATTCACAGAAGCAATTGTTTGCGACTCATCAACCGAACCTGCTAAAACAATTGGTACTGGTGAATGATTTATCTCCTGTTGCATCTTTTCTGTTACCTCATCACTCATCATGACAATGCCATCAACTTGCTTGCCAAGCATTGTATCCAGCAGTTGAAGCTCCTTGTCCTCATTTTGATCTGAGTTGGCTAATATTATATTGTAACGGTACATCGTTGCAATATCCTCTACCCCTCGTGCTAACTCTGCATAAACATTGTTTGCTATATCTGGGATAATCACGCCAACTGTTGTTGTTTTTTTACTTGCTAATCCTCGTGCCACTGCATTCGGACGATATTCTAATCGTTCAATTACATCCAACACTTTTTTTCTCGTTACTGGTTTTACATTTTGATTGCCATTTACTACACGAGATACAGTTGCCATCGAAACATTTGCTTCGCGTGCAACATCATAAATTGTAACGGTCATCGTACGTGCCTCCCTTTTTACTTGTGTAGTTCTATCATACGATAATTCCCATAATATTTTCAAGAAGAAGTACATTCATTAGGTTGCGGCGTTCTTACGCAAAGTTCCACTATTTAACTGGCTTTTGGACATCTACGAAAAAAAAGCTAAAACCGCCTGCCATTGTTTGGCAAGCGGCAGCTACATTAACTCTTAAGCGTGAATTTCATGGTTTTTCATGAACTTCTGAATCGTATCGTAAAATGCATCGAATGTTGGAATATCCATTTGTTGTTGTGAATCTGATAATGCTACAGATGGATCTGGATGAACTTCAGCCATTACACCGTCAGCGCCAATTGCGATTGCTGCTTTTGCACATGGAAGTAATAAATCACGACGTCCTGTAGAATGCGTAACATCTACGAATACTGGTAAATGTGTCTCTTGTTTTAAAATTGGTACAGCTGAAATATCTAATGTATTACGAGTTGCTTTTTCATACGTACGAATACCACGTTCACAAAGGATAATGTTTTCATTTCCTTTAGACATGATGTATTCCGCTGCATGAATGAACTCATCAATTGTCGCAGCTAAGCCACGTTTTAATAGTACTGGTTTATTTGTTGCACCCGCAGCCTTTAATAGCTCGAAGTTATGCATATTACGCGCACCGATTTGAATAACATCGATGTAATCTAACGCTTCTTCTAAATGACCTGGTGTTACGATTTCTGTTATAACACTTAAACCGTATTCTTGTGACACACGTTTCAGAATTTTCAGACCCTCAAGACCAAGCCCTTGGAAGTCATATGGTGAAGTACGTGGTTTATATGCACCACCGCGAATTAACTTCTCACCTTTTGCTTTAATAGATTCTGCTACTGCTGCTACTTGCTCGTAAGACTCAACTGCACAAGGACCAAATACAAACGATGGCTTTCCTTGTCCAATTAATTCGCCATTAATATTAATGATTGTATCTTCTGACTTCTTCTTACGTGAAACAAGTAATTCTTTCTTTTGTTCTGCTTCTAATTGCTTTAATGCCGTTTTGAAAATTTGTTTGAAAATATAATCAACCGTCATTTGGTTTAATGGACCATTGTTATGCTCTTTAATAAGATCAAGCATATGGCGCTCACGTAGTGGATCATAACGATTCACACCTTGTTTCCCTTTAGTCTTACCGATTTCATCTACTACTGAAGCACGCTCGTTAATTAAACGAAGAATTTCTAAATTAAGACCATCAATTTGACTACGTAAACTCTCTAAATCTTTTTGACTCATATTACTTGCCCCTCTTCCCTATGACAGACACTTTCAGAACTCTGAAATGTATGTTACATTTTTAGATATTAGCATTATTATAATCAATGTTTCACAGAATGTCACGCATTTTTAATTTAGCGCTTCAACTCGCTAAATTATTTTAATCTATTTTTAGAAAGGAAGCGATTTCATTGAATTCCAAATTGTTCGCTTTAGATATAGGTACACGTTCAGTAGTTGGTATTATACTAGAAGAAATGAACGATCATTTTCATGTACAAGATATATTAGTAAAAGAACATAAAGAACGAGCAATGGTAGATGGTCAAATACATAATGTCATGTATGTTGCGGAGTTAATAACCGAAATAAAACAAAAACTTGAAGAAACACATGGACCTTTAACAAAAGTTAGTGTTGCAGCTGCCGGTCGTTCCTTGAAAACAGAGCAAGCAAGTATTTCTATTAATATAAGAAACCGTCCTATTTTTACAGAGGAAGATATTAGTCGTTTAGAATTGCAAGCTGTACAACAAGCACAACAGCAACTACTGCAACAAAAAGAAGATGTGAAAACAAGTCATTATTATTGTGTCGGCTACTCCATCTTATATTATCGACTCGACGGCGAGGAAATTGGTAGCTTGCTCGATCAACAAGGAGATGAAGCACAAATTGAGGTCATTGCTACATTCCTTCCTCGTGTTGTTGTGGAATCGTTAATTGCTGCTTTAAAACGAGCAAACTTAGAAATGGAAGCTCTCACATTAGAACCTATTGCGGCTATCAATGTGTTAATTCCTCCTTCTATGCGCCGTCTCAATGTCGCACTCGTTGATATTGGAGCTGGTACTTCCGATATTGCTATTACCGATAAAAGCACAGTTGTTGCCTACGGAATGGTACCGACTGCCGGAGATGAAATAACTGAAGCATTGAGCGATCATTATTTACTCGATTTTCAAGTAGCTGAAAAAGCAAAACGCTATATTCAAACCGAAGATGAAATTTTAATCCAAGATATTTTAGGCTTCGATCAATATATACCAAAAGAAGAAGTTTTAACATCCATTAATCCAGCTGTACAGCAACTTGCGAAGTCTATCGGGGAAGAGATTTTACGCTTAAACAATCAACAAGCACCTAAAGCAGTTATGCTTGTTGGCGGTGGTAGTCTAACACCTAATTTACCGACTGAGCTTTGCCAAGTACTGGAACTACCAGCAAATCGCATTGCAGTGCGTGGTATTGATGCTATCCAAAATTTAACACGAGAAGAACATATTAAAGCTTCTCCTGAGCTTGTAACGCCTATAGGAATCGCCATTGCAGCAAAGCGTATGCCCATTCAATACATGAGCCTTACAGTGAATGAACAAGTTGTTCGTTTATTTGAATTGAAAGAAATGACCGTTGGTGATGCATTCCTTGCAGCTAATATTCGCGCAAAACAATTATACGGGAGACCTGGTCTTGGCTTATCTGTCAATGTCAACGGACAAGATATTTTCATCCCTGGCGAGCACGGACAGCCTGCGCAAATATTATTAAATGGTTCACCAGCATCGACTAAATCGACTATCAAAACAGGTGATGCCATTTCTTTAATTGAAGGACAAAACGGACAAGATGCCGATGCTACAATTCGAGATATTATAGATGGTGCTGCTGTTAAAACAGTAACGATAGACGGCACAAAGTATATTGTAGAGCCTAAGGTTTACATTAACGGTTCACCGTCTGCGCTTGATACACCATTAAATGATCGGGATACCATTATTTTTGATGCACCGAAAACGGCAGAAGAAATTTTTAAACTAACGAATAACGAAAGTTTATTACATAAATTCCTGCCCTTTTCAGTTCATGTTAACGGAAAACCACTATTCCTATCAGAATTCTCGTACACGCTATGTATTAATGGCAAGCCTTGCAAAATTCAGTATGCTGTTCAGAACGGAGATGTACTAACATTTGAACAACGGGTAGCCCCCACTGTACAAATGATTGCCAATCAATTAAATATTATTTTAGAGGATAAAATTGTCGTGTCTTTTCAAAAGGAACAGCTCAACCTTGTGAAAACTGCAAACATCGTAATGATGAATAGTGTTGAAGTGCCTCCCCACTCAACTGTGCCAAATGGCGCCGCTCTTACATTAACTAAAAAAGATATGGATCGGTGGATTTATCAGGACGTCTTCCGTTTTTCAGATTGGCAGCTTCCGGCACAATTTAAAGGGAATTTCAATATTTTACGTAATGGACAACCTGCAACATTTGATACAGAAATTTTCGGTGGCGATCAGTTGGAAATTTTGTTAGAAGAAGTATCTGCTCATTCCTAATTTCGTAAAAAAAGGAGCCAACCTAGCCATAAACTAGGTTGGCTCTTTTACATTTTATACACTAACTTCTTCAACTTTGTCATCAGTAGTTACTTTAGCAGCTTCAACTACTTCCGTTTCTTCGCTTACAGCATGAACAAGTTCATCTAATGGTTCTTCTCCTTCAGATGAAACTGTACCGTCGTCAAAAACAGCTGGCGTTTTCGCAGATTTTAAAGTTTTTACTTTTTCCACTAATTGTGAAGATTGCTCTTGGATTTGCTTTGAAAGTAATAATGTTTTGTCCTTTGCAGTAGATGAAAGTTCTGCACTTTTATCTTTTAAAGTAACCGCTTGAACTGCAACATCGTTTCGTAAATCTTTCCCTGGTTTAGGAGCTAATAATAATCCTGCAGCAGCCCCTACAATTCCACCAACTAACGCACCAATAACAAAATCTTTCATATTCACATTCTCCTCTTCATAAATCGACTCTTGCCCATTATATGGCTGTGGTAATGCTCTTTCGATTTGTTGTTCTTTCACTTCGTTATAATTTGGTTTTTGAACTGTCATGCTACAATCATCCTCCCCATTATCAATTACGCCTCGTTATAAATAGTCATTAAAAAAGCTATTCTATTTATTTTCGCGACACAACACTCCATTGGCAATGATACCAAGAAAGCGAGATTTACTTTTTACGACCCCATTTTTTAGACTGAACTGGTTGCTCTGTATTAAAAGCATCTAAGTCATCTTGTTCGATCACTTTGCGTTGCTTCCACTTATCAGCAATGTTTAGTGCGACATTGCTCCACTGCACAACTTGTGCGATTTTTTCTTCGTTTTGTTCAACGGTTGTAGAAACTGAAGTCGTAATGCGTTGAATCGAAGTATTTAAGCCGTTTACGGAATCACCAATTCCTTTAACAGCGCTAACAACTGAATTTAACTTCTCTGATTTATCTTGAATATCTTCTGCAAGACTATTTGTTTTCGTTAATAACGAAGTTGTCTCACGTGTAATACCTTCCATCTGTCCTTCAATACCAGAAAGTGTACCTGCTAAACTGTTCAAAGTCGCCTTCAATGAAAACAATGTCATACCAATACTTACACATAGTATTAAAAAACCAATTGCCGCAATAATCGCCGCAATATATAAAATTATTTCCATCCAAAATCCTCCCGCTAATAGAAATTCGTCTATTATATTATTATTTCGACAAAAGAAATTGAAAATCCTTCTTGTTTAGAAAAAACAGCTTATCCTATGCGGATTAAGCTGTTTTATTGTCCTCTAAAACTTTTTCAAAAGCATCTTGGAATTTATGAACATCGCCCGCACCCATAAATAAAAACACCGCATCTTCATGTTTTGTAAGCGTACTAATACCTTCTGTTGTAATAACAGCACTTCCCTCAATAAGGGTTGCTAAATCATCAATAGATAAGGCACCTTGGTTTTCTCGAACAGAACCAAAGATATCACATAAATAAGCAGTATCAGCAAGACTTAAACTATCTGCAAAATCCTGCAAAAACGCCTGTGTACGTGTAAAGGTATGTGGTTGGAAAATAGCTACTACTTCACGATCCGGATATTTTTGTCGCGCTGATTGGATTGTAGCGCGAATTTCAGTTGGGTGATGTGCATAGTCATCTATTAAAACATTATGCCCAACTTTCGTCTCTGTAAAACGTCTTTTTACACCTTTATATGAAAGTAAACGTTCTTGAATAACATCAGTTGGAATACCTTCATATTCACATAGTGAAATAACTGCAAGCGTATTTAATACAGTATGGTCCCCAAATAGTGGGATGTGGAATGTACTGAAAAATTCATTTCGCACAAAAACATCGAACGTTGTACCTTCTGTTGTTTTTTCAACATTTCTTGCCTCGAAGTCATTCTCAGAGCCAAAACCGTAATACACAACAGGTACATTTGCTTGAATACGTTGTAGATGTTCGTCATCACCACAAGCAATAATCGCTTTGTTTACTTGAAGCGCCAGTGATTGAAATGCTGAATACACATCCTCAACATTGGCAAAATAGTCTGGATGATCAAAATCGATATTTGTCATTACAGCATAATCTGGGTGATACGCTAAAAAGTGTCGACGATACTCACACGCTTCCATCACGAAGAAATTTGCATCTTCATGACCAGCACCAGTACCATCTCCAATTAAATACGATGTTGGTTTATAACCGCCAACAACATGTGACATTAAGCCAGTAGTTGACGTTTTACCGTGTGCACCTGTAATCGCTATTGACGTGTAATTGCCAATATAATCGCCTAAAAACTTGTGGTATCGAACAACCTCAACACCTAGCTCACGTGCACGTACTAATTCTGGATGTTCGTCAGGGAAAGCATTCCCTGCAATGACTGTCATGTCTTCTTTAATATTATTTGCATCAAAAGTAAAAATCGGAATACTTCGGTCATGTAAAGGCTGCTCCGTAAAGAAATATGTCGCAATATCAGAGCCCTGCACTTGCTTACCAGCATCAAATAAGATTTGAGCAAGTGAGCTCATACCTGAACCTTTAATGCCTGTGAAATGAAAAACTGTCATTTAATTAAACCCCCCGGGAAATAAGGAATCCCAACTATCATCTATTTATGTGTCGACACAATATAAAAAGTGAAAATCTTTACAAATCATAGGTATATATACCTTTTATGTAAAGTTTTATATGCGCACATATCAAAACATCTTATCTATTATATCACTATTTATGGACAACGATAAATGTGCAACTTTTCAAAAAAATGCACCGCGCAACATAATGAAGTAAATTTATACTAAAAACCTATAAATATTATTCAAACATAGTAATAATATCTTGTTCAGTAATATAACTTTCACGTGGCTTACTACCTCTTGCTTCAGACACAAAACCATGAGACTCTAACATATCAACTAAACGTGCCGCTCGGTTATACCCAATATGATATTTACGTTGAATTGATGATGTCGATGCTCCGCCTTGATCGAGTACAAATCGGCATACATCTTCAAATAAATCATCTTGTACTTCGGTAATTTCTGCCTTCTTTAAAAGCTCCTCTTGATCAAAGATGTAATCTGGTTCACCTTGCTCACGTACATAATCAATAATTGCCTCAATTTCATCATCTGTAACAAATGTACCTTGCAAACGGACAGGTGCTGACATTCCATTTCCTAAATATAACATATCTCCGCGACCAAGTAATCTCTCTGCACCTTGGCCATCTAAAATTGTACGAGAATCTATTTGCGATGATACTGCAAATGCAATACGCGTAGGGATATTCGATTTAATAAGCCCTGTAATAACATCAACTGAAGGGCGTTGTGTCGCAACAATTAAATGAATTCCACAAGCACGTGCTTTTTGTGCAATACGACAAATCGCTTCCTCAACATCTGCTGGCGACATCATCATTAAATCAGCAAGCTCATCATTAACGATTAAAATATACGGTAATTTTAGGCTATGCTCATTATTTTTTTCTGCTATTGCATTATAGCGTGTTATATCACGAGCGCCTGCATGTGCAAACAATTGATAGCGACGTTCCATCTCTTCAACCGCCCACTTAAGTGCAGCTGTAGCCGCCTTAACATCTGTAATAACAGGACTAACTAAATGTGGAATATGATTAAACGGTGCTAATTCTACCATTTTCGGGTCAATTAGCATTAACTTCAATTCATGTGGCGCTGCTTTATATAACAAACTAACCAAAATGGAGTTAATACAAACTGATTTACCAGAACCTGTTGCCCCTGCTATTAAACCGTGTGGCATTTTTCGCAAATCAATCGTTACTGGCTTCCCTGTCAGATCGAGCCCTAAAGCCGCTTCAAGTGGTGAATCAGATTCTATAAAAGATTCACTATTCGTCACTTCAGATAAGCGAACCGCACGCGATACACGATTCGGAATTTCAATACCTATCGTACTTTTTCCAGGGATAGGCGCTTGAATACGAATATCTTTAGCTGCTAAAGCTAGCTTTAAATCATCTGCTAGATTGCGGATTTTACTAACCTTCGTTCCTTGGCTCACCGTAATTTCAAATTGCGTAACAGCTGGCCCTTGCATGATGGATTCCATTTGAGCAGTCACTTGGAAGTGCGACAGTGCTTCAATAAGTGTCTCCCCTTGCGCTTCCATCCAAACCGTATCCTGGGTTTTTTCCTCTGGCGGCTCTAAAAATTCATCCGACGGCTTGTGATAAACTTTGACCGGCTTCTTAGGTTCAGCTATTATCTCAGCTTGCGTTGTAATTGGCACTGCTGCATCTAGTATTTCAGCCGGCTCTTCTTGGGCAACATCATGGACTACTACAGAATTTATGACTTCCGCTGTGTCCAAATGACTTGGTACCTCAACTTGCTCATTTTGCTCTTCCACAAATGCAATGGATTGTACTGCTTCACCAACAGGTTCTTCAGCGATTTCCATTTGTGCTGTCGGAGCTACTGGAGCCATCGTAATGACCGCTATTTCTTCATCTTCCCTGACAGGTAATATAGATTCTTCAAAGGAAATAGGCTGTAAGTTTTCCGTACATTCAGTTTGCACGTTTTCTACAATTTCTATAACCTTAACATCTTGTTCAACAGCTTCTTCAGCTACATCAATTGTATCTACTCGTTCAGGCATAGGCTCTTCTACAGAATTTTTCAGTTCTTCAACCTCTTCTGTTGCCTTTTGAATAATCTCGACATTTTGTTTTTGTCGATTTTGCCATTTTTCTTTATCCGCTTTCAACATTAAAACATTAAACGGAATACGGCTTTTCTCTTGCATTGGCTGCGCCATTATTGCCTCTTGTTCAGCAGTTATTGCTGTCGGTGCTATCGTTTCACTTGGCACAGGCTGAACAACTGTCACTTCTCCAATATTGATAGTTGAATTTTCAATTTGAAGATTTTCCACAATCACTTCATTAACATTAATATCTGCATGATCAGCCGTTACTTGCTCAAAAGTAAGTTCTTTTTCGACGACTTCCTTTACTTGCTCCTCAAAGGACATAGCCAGCGTTGATAATTGTGGTACCGACTTCTCAGGTTGCTGATCCATT
>JAVWKG010000055.1:0-15040 GCA_036638655.1 Lysinibacillus sp.
TGCAGGAAATTTAGTTTTGAAGCCTATCCATATGACTCTAAAATTCAAGTTGATATGGTTATTGATACGGACACTGACAGAATATATCGACCTAGATATTAAGGTTGTAGCAGGTAGTTTAACAAGGAAAGGGCTATGCAAAAGTTTCATACTTTTGCATAGCCCTTGTTCATTTTAATGGAGATTATGAATTTGTTCAGCTTTTGAATAAACTTATACTTCCATAATAATTGGTAAAATCATTGGTCGACGTTTTGTTTTCTCGAATAAATAAGGTCCAAGAACGTCAGTAATTTCATTTTTCAACTCTGTCCATTGAGGAGACTTGCTTTGGATAGAATCATTTAAGTGACGATTTAGCATTTTTTGTGCTTCATTAATCATCGTACCTGATTCGCGCATATAGACGAAACCTCGTGAAATAATATCTGGACCAGAAACGATTTTTTGTGTGTCCATATTGACACTTACAACGACAATAACTAAACCTTCTTCAGAAAGGATACGGCGATCGCGAAGTACGATATTACCGATATCTCCAATGCCATTACCGTCGATATATACATCACCAGAAGGGATACGACCGGCAACATGTGCTTCATTCGCACTTAGTGCTAGAACATCACCATTGTCCATAATGAAAGAGTTGCCGATTGGAACATCGCAGTCTTCCGCTAAATGCGTATGCATTTTTAGCATGCGGAATTCACCATGAATTGGCATGAAAAATTTAGGTTTCATAAGACGTAACATTAGTTTTTGTTCTTCTTGAGAACCATGACCTGATGTATGGATGTTGTTTAGAGCACCATGGATTACTTCTGCACCTGCTCGGAATAGTAAGTTAATAATTTTGTTTACACTCACTGTATTCCCCGGAACTGGTGAAGATGAGAAGATGACAGTGTCACCAGGTTGGATTTGAATTTGGCGATGAGTACCATTAGCAATACGAGAAAGTGCTGCCATCGGTTCACCTTGGCTACCTGTACAAAGAATCATTACTTCATTGGCAGGTAAGCGATTAATGCTTTGTGCATCAATGAATGTATCTTTAGGAGCGGTAATATAGCCTAACTCGCGCCCGATTGTAATGGCATTATCCATTGAACGACCGAATACAGCAATTTTACGACCGTATTTTATAGCTGCATCTGTAGCTTGTTGCAGACGATGTATGTTCGATGCAAAAGTCGCAAAAATAATACGACCGTCTACTTTTCGGAAAATTTCATCGATACTTTTGCCAACTGTACGTTCTGACATTGTAAAGTTCGGTTTTTCTGCATTTGTACTATCAGAAAGTAAGCATAGTACACCATCACGGCCAATTTCAGCCATTTTTGTTAAGTTAGCAGGCTCGCCTACTGGTGTGAAATCGAATTTGAAATCGCCAGTATGAACAATGTTACCTGGTGGTGTTTTCACGACTACTCCATATGCATCCGGAATACTATGTGTCGTTCTAAAGAAGCTTACAGATGTTTTTCTAAATTTAATAACATCTTCTTCTTTAATTTCAATCATTTTTGTTGTGCGTAGTAAGCCGTGTTCTTCCAGTTTATTGCGTAATAACCCTAGTGCTAGCTTACCGCCATATACCGGGACATTTAGTTGACGAAGTAAGTATGGGATACCACCAATGTGATCCTCGTGACCATGCGTAATAAATAGTCCTTTGATTTTGTCGACGTTTCTTACAAGGTATGTGTAATCTGGAATGACATAGTCAATACCTAGTAAGTCGTCTTCTGGGAATTTAATGCCAGCGTCAATTAAGATAATTTCATCTTGGAATTGAACACCGTAAGTATTTTTGCCGATTTCGCCCAGTCCGCCGAGTGCGAAAACAGCTGCTTGGTCATTTTTAACAAACTTCATGCTTGTTAAATTTCCTCCAATACAAAGTTCGGGCTAGCTTGCTCGTAATCAAGGTAATTACCTTCAAGTAGCTGAACTAATTCAATGTTGTAGTCACGGTCTTGTAGCTTTTTACGCACTTCACGTTCTGAAGCAGCTTCAAGATATAGGCTTTTAGTGTTTTCGCGAACTGGAATCTCATTTGCTTTTTCTAGATAATAAACTTTGTAAATCATGATTTACTCTCCTTTAATTGCGTACATTATTATTGCACTTTTGCCTATTACCCCACACGTATTACAAGAAAAAACCGCGAATTTCTAGTATGATATTTAAGAAATGAGCGTTTGTAATTCTTGTAACTCAAAACTTGTACCGTGATTAAAACGGTAATAAGAAGTATTGAGAAAGTAGTTGCCTATAGCCAAATAAATGCATTTCCTTTATCTTATCACGCAGTTAATCTAAAATAAAGAAAAGCCCTTCAAATAATGAAGGGCAATTTAGGCAATTGATTTTTTTCCGAGCAGGCCACGAAGTTGCTTCAACATTTTTTTCTTGAGTCTTTTCAACATGGCACATCACTCCTTAAGTTCATATTAATTGATTTATATTTTTGTGTAAAGTAATTTAGGCTTATAAAGGAAAGGGAGATTTGGATGAATAAAATATTGTTTTTTGATGTAGACGGTACTATATATAATAGTGAGAAAAAGATGCCACAGTCAGCGAAAGATGCGATATTAGGCGCACGTGATAACGGTTATGAAATTGCTATTGCAACTGGTCGAGCACCATTTATGATTAAAGAATTATTAGAAGAGTTGCAAATAAATACTTACGTAACATTTAACGGTCAATACGTTGTGTACAAAGGGAAAGTTATCTACACAAATGGTATTCCTGGGGAGCAATTAAGTGAAATCGTAGCTTTTGGTGAGGCGAGAAATGAACCGACTGTTTACCTTGATCATAACCAAATGGTTGCATCAACAGCTCATAATCAAAAACTAGCAGATAGCTTAGCAACGTTACATTGTCCGTATCCGATGATTGATTCTACATATTATATGCAGAACGATGTGTATCAAACACTAATTTTTATGGAAGAAAAAGATGAAGCTTTGTATCGTGAAACATTCCCAGAAGTGGAGTTTGTACGTTGGCACGAATACTCTTGCGATATTTTACCTAAAGGTGGATCTAAGGCTTTAGGTATTGAAAAGGTCCTTGAAAAAATGGGTGGAACGATGGCAGACGCAATTGCATTTGGCGATGGACTGAATGATGTTGAAATGTTAGAGGCTGTAGGGGTTGGTGTGGCAATGGAAAATGGCCACGACGAAGCGAAAGCAGTAGCTGCCCATATTGCGGGGCATGTCGACGAAGATGGCCTTGCGAAAATAATGAAACAGTTAGAAATTATTTAATAGATTTTTTGTAGGGAATTGTAACAATAGTATGAACTACTATATGAAATAGGGCACCTCCTGTTCAATAATGAACGAGAAGTGCCTTATTTTAATCTTTAAAGGATTGCATTTTTTAAGATGTATGCTTTTTAGTGATGAGGCTGAAATTAGTTACTTCTATCTAATAAGTTCTTTAATTAACTGATCATCTAAGGGCAAATTCTCTTTATCAGTTATGACTCCCTCTTTATTTATGATATAGGTTGTAGGAAATGCTCGAACTTTATACAAATCCATTATTGTACCAGCCTTATCATCTAATAAGACAGGAAATGTTAGTTTGTGTTCCTCAATAAAACTTTCAATCTTTTCTGTACCACCTCTCTCTACTTTAGTCATATTTACTGCGATAATTTCTATATCAGATTGATTTCCATACTGTTCGTAATACTTTTGCATATACGGCATTTCTTTTATACAAGGGGAGCACCATGATGCCCAAAAATTAAGTAATATTGTTTTTCCTCTATAATCGGATAATTGTACTGTTTCTCCGGATAGATTTTTTAATTTAAAATCAGGGGCTACATCATTTTTTTTAAGACCATAATTTGAATTATCACTTATTGACTTTTTTATTTGATCCTCTTTCGAACCGTTCGTTTGATCTTTTATTAAACCACTAGGATACTCTTCTAAGTCATCTTTAATTATAAAATTAGTTGTAATTGTTATAACGATCAAGTATACGATAAGGCACACTGAAATAACCATGCCAATAATTCGAGCCTTTTTGAAATTCATTAATTTCTCCTCCAAAACATAATTTTCAACCTTTGTGAAAATAAAATTAGACGAAGGAATATTCTTCGCTTTACTATCTAGTCTCGCTGATTAAAACCCTTGGAAATTCCCGAATATAGGTTTTAGTAATGAGTTGATGAGCGTAAACTTGTCGAAAAAAAGAATAAGCCCCATAATAATCATGATTATTCCACCGATTTTCATAATAATTCCGTTGTATTTCTTTAACCAAGTGAACTTAGGTGTAAAAAATGCCATTAGGAAAAATGGAATACTGAAGCCTAAAATATATGCAGCCATATACCATAGGCCCTGTGATGGGTTTGTACCGACAAGTGATAATGTAGCACCTAAAATCGGACCTGTGCAAGGTGTCCAACCGACCGCGAAGGCTAAACCAATTACTACTGACCCGATGTAGCCAGCTGGTTTATTTGGAATATGTAATTTACGCTCTTTCATTAAAAACTTTGGTTGTAAAAGTCCGAGTGTAATAAGTCCGAACATAACCATTAAGATAGATCCAATTTGTCGAATTAAATCCCCATATTGGTAATACCATACTTCTAAACGAGTCGCACTTTCTGCTGTACTGAAACCTAATACTAAATAAATTATTGAAAAGCCAAGTAAAAAGCAAATTGTATGGAAAATAGCTTTTTTCTGTCCGCGCAATTCTCCATCTTGTATTTCATTCACACTTAATCCAGTGATGTACGATAAAAAAGCAGGGTAAAGGGGGAATACACAAGGGGAAAGAAAAGTTAAAACCCCTGCACCTAGAGTGAGTAAAATTGAAAAATCAGTTTGCAAAATATTACCTCCTTTAGAATTAATTTAATATTACATTAATCTGTAACCGCATATGTACCAAATTTAGTACGATTCAATGAATTTGACACACTATTCGCATCCTCGGAAAATTAGCGATTGTTTATAGTTGTTGTACTTACAATATTTAGTTGTACTCCGGCCTCTTTAAAGCGCTTAATGCAATTTTTAGAGAGGGAATCGTCTGTAATAATCATTTTTATTTGATTAATTGGACATACCTGGATAGCTACATCCTTGTTAAATTTTGAAGCATCAGTTGCAACATATACTGTTTGAGAAATATGGATGATTTTTCGCCTCGTTATTGCCTCATCCAAATTGAAATCTGAAATACCCTTTTCAAGTGTGACACCGCTTGTACAAATAAATGCTTTATTAATATTTAGATGTTCAAAATGGAATAGAAAGTCGTTGGATGTGACAGATTTCTCTGAATGACGAACCTTCCCTCCAATAAGAATCACTTCAATAGTAGAACCGATTAAGTCGAATGCTACAGGTAGTGAGTTTGTAACGACAGTTAAATTCTTTTTCTCTAATAGAAAGGGAGTTATTTGATAGGTGGTTGTTCCACTATCGATAAAAATACATTCACCATCCTCTACAAGTTCAGCACAAGCTCTAGCGATGGCTATTTTTTCATTAAGTTGCAAATTGATGCGGCTGTCCATTAAACCTTCCAAGGGTTCAATGTATTTTACCCCACCATAAAACTTCTCTATCTTTTTTTCTAGTACAAGTTGTTGGATATCGCGACGAATTGTCTCCATCGAAACGTTGAACTCCTCTGTAAGGGCTACTAATTTCATGACCTTCCTTTTCCGCAATAACTGCAAAATATGTTGTTGTCTTTCTACTGTATACATGGAATCACCTCTCTAGTTATTTACTCAAAATACGCAGGAGTTTGTCAACAGGTAGTCTGAATTTACTCAAAATTTACACAAATGCGTTATCAGCTTTACAAACCATCCCTATACTATAGCTAAGAACTAAAAAGAGGTGAACAACTTGTTAGAACTAAAAAGTGTTTCAAAAAACTATCAAGATAAAAATGTCTTACGAGATATAAACCTAACGATTGCACCGGGAGAAATTGTATCTTTACTAGGACCGAGTGGTTGTGGAAAAACGACATTACTTAATATTATTTTAGGGCTCACAGACCAGACAGACGGACAACTCATTTTTAACGGTCAAGATATTTCTGCACAATCCATGCAAAAACGAGGATTTAATATTGTTTTTCAAGATTTCGCGCTGTTCCCGCATTTAAATGCTTATGACAATATCGTATATGGGTTGAAAAATAAGGAAGAAAAAATGTCAAAAGCGGAGGTGCAAGAGTACCTTGAGTTTTTAGAGCTGACACCTCATTTACATAAAAAGATTCACGAGTTGTCTGGTGGACAAAAGCAGCGAGTTTCTATTGCAAGAACGCTCGTTATGCAACCTAAAATTTTATTGCTAGACGAGCCTTTAAGTGCGCTTGATGGCGTTATTAAAGAGTCGATTAAGGAGCGTATTAAATCTATTGCTCGACAATTTAATTTAACGACGATTATTGTGACACATGATCCAGAAGAGGCGCTCACATTATCAGATAAAGTGCTCATCATTAATGAAGGCACTGTTTCACAATACGGCACACCTCATGAAATTTTAAAGACACCTAAAAATCAATTCGTTGAGGATTTCATATTAAAGCAGCTTCACATTAAGCGTCACAACATTTATCAGCTGTTTGGAGAATCGTATGCTTAAAACAAATAAAATGATGAAAGTCTTATTTTTACCAATACTTATTTTTATCACCTTTTTCCTAGTCGTGCCTTTACTTTACATGTTCTGGCAGTCCTTTAAAAAGGGGAATACGATTACACTTCAAAACTATGTAGAAGCTTTGCAAAGTACAGAAGTGAGAGAAGCCTTTTTTAATAGTTTTCAAGTTTCGTTTGTAGCGGCATGTGTTACAACTTGTCTAGCGTTTCTATTGGCTTATGCATTCCATTTTACAGCTATGAATCGGTTTACAAAAAGGCTTGTACATGTCGGAATTACATTACCGATGCTATTACCAACAATCACATATGGATTTGTGTTGATTTATACATTTGGCAATCAAGGTATTATAACGAAATTGTTTGGTGAACCATTGTTTTCAATCTATGGTTTTAATGGTTTGTTAATAGGGTACGTCCTTTATACGCTACCAGTTGCTTTTATATTAATGCAAAATTCTATGCAATATATTGATAAGCGTTTTTTACTTGTTTCGATGCTTATGCATGATACTCCATCAAGGCGTTTTTATCATACTGTGTTTCGACCGATGATTGGTACGATAGGCGGTGCATTTATTTTATCGTTTATATTAAGCTTCACAGATTTCGGTATACCTGCATCAATAGGAGGCGGTTATGACGTTATTGCTACTACGCTCTATCAATCGATGCTTGGTTCAATTGTCCGATTTGAACAAGGGGCTGTAATTTCTGTCTTAATGCTCGTGCCTGCAGTTCTAGGAATTGTGATGCTAAGTGTACTGGAACGATTCAACTTTCAATACAAGCAGGTGAATCAAGGTGAGCTTGTCGTTCATCGTGTACGTGATCTAACGTTTACTGTCGTTTCACTTGTTTGTGTTAGTATCATTTTCATTATTTTTTCTACAATGCTCATTGTGCCTTTTACAAAGGGCTATCCGTATAATCTAAGTTTCACTCTAGAGCATGTTCAAAATGTGCTAGCTGAGAAGGAGCTGACAAAAGTATATGCAAATTCTTTGCTCGTCGCCTTTGTAACAGCTGTTTTAGGTGTTTGTGTAACATTTGTATCGGCTTTATTAAATGTCCGTACCCCGCTTAAAGGGCGAAGAAGTTTTGATTTTATATCTATGATTACAAACACCGTGCCCGGTATGGTGCTTGGTCTTTCGTACTTGTTTTTCTTTAATAGCAGTTCGTTAAAAGGGACTTTGTTCATTATCATCGCTTGTAATATTGTTCACTTCTTTACGACTCCGTATTTAATGGCGAAAAATGCGCTGCAAAAAATGGATTCTACTTGGGAAGTGACTGGACAATTATTAAAAGATTCCTGGCTAAAAACAGTCATTCGAATTATTTTACCGAATGTTCGTCCAACGATTATTCAAATGTTTAGTTACTATTTTTTAAATGCTATGGTGACGGTAAGTGGTGTAATTTTCCTTGTCAGTACAAAAACAATGCTTGTGTCAACGCGCATTAAGGAGCTGCAGCACTTTGCAAAATATACAGATATTTTTGTGTTATCAATTTTCATTTTATGCACAAACCTCATTGTGAAATTAGGTTGTGATTATATAGCAAAAAATAAAGAAAAGACGAGGGGACAATAATGATGAGAAAAGCAACGGCAATGATGTTAGGTACAGTAAGTTCAGCAATCGTATTAGCAGCATGTGGGGGAGCGGGCGCAGAAACGAAAGATCAAGTGATCATTTACTCCAATGCGGATGATGAAGCAGTGGAAGTGATGGAAGACACTTTAGATGAAAAAGGCTATGAAGGCCAATATTTAATCCAATCGTTTGGTACTTCAGAATTGGGTGGCAAAATGATGGCGGAAGGTGCGGAGATTGAAGCGGATGTCATTACGATGGCTTCGTACTTTATCGAAAGTGCACAACAATCAAAATCGATGTTTGTTGAATTATCTTCAGACTTAAAGCCACTAGACACAGGATCTACCTACGCACTACCGATTTTGGGCAATATCGGTTCGATTTTTATTAATACAGATTTATTGGCACAAAAAAAGCTACCAGTACCAAAAACGATTAAAGATTTAACAGATCCTGTTTATAAAGACACTGTTTCATTTCCAAATATTATGGATTCGTCAACTGGTTGGTTATTAGTTCAAGCCATTATTAGTGAATATGGAGAGAAAGAGGGGCAACAGGTTTTAGCAGGCTTGATAAAAAATGCAGGTCCGCATATTGAGAGCTCGGGTTCAGGTCCTATTAAAAAAGTGAAAACAGGAGAAGTGGCAGTTGGCTTTGGTTTACGTATTCAGGCGATTGAAGCGAAAAACGAAGGTCTTCCAATTGACTACATTGACCCGAAAGAAGGTAATTTTGCGTTAACTGAGTCGGTTGCAGTTGTTGATAAAGAAGGTGATGAAGCTTTAGCGAAAGAAATTGCGAAAGTTATTGCGACAGAGGCACGCACGGATTTGTTGGAACAGTATCCAGTAGCTCTTTATGAAGGTGAGCAGGTGAATGACGAACATATTCCTGCCTATTTAAAGAGATGGGAAACGACATTAACGGTTGATTTGCTTGAGAAACACCAAGCATTTTTCAATAAGGCGAAACAATAGGGGGACATTTACATGAACACATATAAATTATTAACACCAGGTCCGTTAACGACAACAGAAGCGGTGAAAAAAGTAATGCTTGAGGATCGTTGTACATGGGATGATGACTATAAGCAAATTACTCAAACGATTCGCAAGCAGCTAGTTGATTTGGCTGAGGCGAATGAAGCGGAATACACTTCAGTTTTAATGCAAGGGAGTGGCAGTTTCGTTGTAGAGTCTGTTTTGACTACAGTTGTTGGTGAAGAAGATAAAGTGCTCATAATAACGAATGGTGCATACGGTGAACGTATTGTAAAAATGGCGCAAGCGCTTAAGTTGCAGCATATAGTCTACAGTGTGCCATATAATGAACAACCTTCAGTTTTAGAAGTACAAGCACTATTAGAAAATGATCCAACAATTTCACATGTTACGATCGTTCATTGTGAGACGACAACAGGCATGTTGAATCCGATTGAAGAAATTAGTGAAGTTGTAAAAGCAACAGGTAAAACTTATATCGTGGATGCAATGAGTAGCTTTGGTGGTGTACCAATGGATGTACCGAATTTGCAAATTGACTTTTTAATTAGCAGTGCTAATAAATGTATTCAAGGTGTTCCAGGTTTTGGCTTTGTTATTGCAAAAATTGAGGCACTGGAAAAGTGTAAGGGGCAAGCTAGAAGTGTTGCACTTGATTTGTATAGTCAGTGGGAAGCGATGAGGGTGGATGGTAAATGGCGTTTCACATCACCTACACATGTGGTTGCAGCTTTTGCGAAGGCGTTAGAAGAGCTAATTGAAGAAGGTGGTGTACAAGCACGTTATAGCCGCTATGTGAAGAATAATGAAATCGTTCGGTCTCGATTAGCAACAGTTGGCTTCGATTCATATATTTCGGAAGCCCATCAATCACCAATCATTACAACATTCCTATTCCCGCATGAAAAATTTTCTTTCAAGCATTTCTATGATGAAATGAAAAAAGGTGGTTACGTTATTTATCCGGGAAAATTAACGGATTTTGATACATTCCGGATTGGGAATATTGGGGATGTCCACGAAGAGGATATGAAAGATTTATGTGAAATTATCGAAAATTATATGGCGGTGACGATAAAATGAAAATAGAAGCAGTAGTATTAGATTGGGCAGGAACAGCAGTAGATTTCGGTTGCTTTGCACCAGTAAACGTTTTTTTGAACATTTTTGAAAATGCGGGAGTATCAGTAACACTTGAAGAGGCACGTAAGCCAATGGGAATGCTGAAAATTGATCATATTCGTACGATGCTTGAAATGCCAAGAATAAGTGAAGCATGGGAACAAGTGCATGGGCATGATTTTACAGAAGAGGACATACAAACGTTATATAATGAATTTGAGACACAATTAATGGCATCGCTCGCAACTTATACAGATCCGATTCCACATGTGATTGATACGCTCGGAGGATTAAGAGCAGCGGGTATTAGTATTGGTTCTACGACAGGGTATACGGCTTCGATGATGGCGGTAGTAACGGAAAATGCTGAGATGAAGGGATATAAGCCAGACTTTCTAGTAACGCCCGACCAAGTAGAGAATAAAGGACGCCCTTATCCGTATATGATTTTCAGAAATATGGAGGCGCTAAGCGTTAAGTCCACAAAGCAAGTCGTTAAAGTAGGTGATACGACTTCTGATATTCAAGAAGCACTTAATGCAGGTGTTTGGGCAGTAGGTGTCATTATTGGCAGTTCTGAAATGGGCTTATCAGAACAACAATATATGGCATTATCTGAGCAAGAGCAACAACAGGCAATAGAGCAAACAAGGGAAGTTTTTGAAAAAATAGGCGCACAATATACGATTCAAACAATGGCAGAACTTCCGATGCTAATAGAAGCTATTAATGAACGTATAAATAAAGAATTAGTTTTGTCATAAAGTTATTAACAGATAGTATAGATAAAAATGGGTATTGTGAGTTGTCGATAAGTACTTAAGCCACTAAGGAAAGTTGTCTTAGTGGCTTTCGTGTTTTATGAAAAAGTGTTCTTATGTTTGATTAAGCTGTAACATCTCGCTTTATAAAAGTCGTATAGCTAATAACTAAGAACAGGATGGCGTATACAGATAGGACTGTAAGTGAAAGGGGCATTGTAATCCCTTCAACGATAAAGTTTTTGTTTTGGTGTTGTGTTAAGTCAGAATGAGTAATCCAAATGTATTTCACAAAATCATACTTACTTAAGAACATAACAATCATTGAGCCTGTGAAAGATAAAAACATCGTTAAACCAATAGCTAGTGAGCTTGAGCGGAATACAGAACCAACTAAAAATGCGAATAATGTAGACATGATAAAGTCTCCACAAGATAACAATGCTGTATAGGCTAAATCGCTCCCAATTGCCTTTTCGACGAATTCCCCTTTAACTAGTTCAAGTTCTACCCCAGAAGCGGGTCCGAATAAAACAGCACCTGTTATTGCGCTCATACATAAATTTACAACAATTAAAAGCAAGCCGAATAAAAAAACCGTCAGTAGTTTTGATGTTAAAATTTTCAAACGAGATACGGGACGTGTTAATAGCATTTTAATGGTACCTGTTGAAAATTCGCTAGACACAATACTTGCTGCTGTGATGACAGTAAATAATGTAACTAATATAAATAAGCTAATGCCGTTAGAAATAAAGCCTTCTAAACTCTCGCCTATTTGTGTTGGAAGGTTATTCGCTAAACGATACTCAGAAATAGCAATTTGTTCTTCAAAAAATGCAGTATCACCATCGTTGATATCTTCGCTTGCTAGAGTTTCTTTATTCATTGCAATGTTTTCTTGTTCTATTTCTTGCCATGTTCGTTCGTCGGTGTTTTGAGATTCGTAATACTTCACTAAAATACCTGGGCCTATAATAACTAAAATGAGTATGATTAACATTGCCCAAGTCCCTTTTTTACGCCATAATTTCATCCACTCATTTTGTATTAGTTTCAGCAATTTGGCCACCTCCAGTCATTTCTAAAAACTGTTCTTCTAATGTTACTTGATGTGGTTGTATGGAAAATAATTGAATGTTATCTTCGACTAACTGCATCACGAGTGTAGGAACTGCGTCTTTCTCCACTTCTACGACGATACCCTTTTTTGCTGTTGTATACGCATAGTCAAGTTTTTGTAGCAATGTTTCTAGTTTTGCAAGTGGTGTTGCTTCGATAAAGTAAGCTGAAGTCGTTTCACTGTGCATTTCACGAATGTCGATTAATTTACCATTTTGGATAATAGCGATGCGATCACACATTAATTCTATTTCAGATAACAAGTGGCTTGAAACGAAAACGGAAACGCCCTCTTCTGCAGCGATTTTACGCAAATATGTTCGGAATTCGCGTATGCCGGCTGGATCTAGACCATTAGTTGGTTCATCTAAAATAAGAAACTTCGGACGATGTAGTAAAGCTTGTGCCAAACCTAGACGTTGACGCATTCCGAGTGAATAAGTAGATACTTTTTCATGAATTCTTTTTTCTAGCCCGACTTGCAGAATGACTTCGTTGATTCGTTCCTTTGACACATTTTTATGCATGCGAGCAAAGTGGAGTAAATTTTTGTAGCCGGACATAAATTTGTACATCTCAGGATTTTCAACAATAACGCCGACTTTACTTATGGCTTCTTCGTAGTTTTCTTGTAACGACTGCCCATCAATGATTACCTTGCCTTCTGTCGGATACATAAGTCCTGTCATCATACGGATTGTCGTCGTTTTACCCGCGCCATTAGGACCTAAAAAACCTGTAATTTGTCCTGGATATAAATCTAAATTCAATTGTTGAATCAAATGCTTACCGCGAATCGTTTTTGAAAGATTTTGTAACTGTACAATTGGTTGGATATTCATTTATTTCACCCTTTCTTTATTGAACGTTTTCATCCACTGTACGGCGTCTTGATTCGTGAAATCACGAATGGACTCCACGTTTTCGTGTGCAATTATCGAGCCGTTTTGAAGCAGTAGAATTTGATCTAAAATTGGTTCGACTTCATGTACTTCATGAGTCGATAAAATGATTGTTTGTGTCTCGTTATCCGTAAACTGAATAAGCCCTCTTATGAGTGATTCACGTGCCATGGGGTCGAGTCCAGCAAACGGTTCATCCATAACGTAGAAAGAAACTTCACGACCGAGCGTTGCCGCCATTTTCATGCGTCCTCGGTTGCCCTTCGATAAATACTTTAATTTCGTATTTTTATCGACATGTAAGTATTCTGCAACAATACAAGCTTTATCGTACGAAAAGTCCGTATACTGTGATGAGTAAAATTGGAAAAGTTGTTCACCAGTATAAAAGTCAAAAAACAAATCCGTATCTGGTAGAAATGCAATGTTATCTGCACTCCTTCTTGTCACGGGGATATTATTTAGCCTTACTTCACCGCGAGTAGCACTTAATAAACCAACCATTATCTTTAATAATGTTGATTTTCCGCTACCATTTTCACCGACAAGACCGATGATTTGCCCAATCGGAAACTCGAAAGAAAGCTCGTTTAAAATTGGCTTAGAACGATAACGAAAAGATACATTTGATAATTGTAACAATTCTCTCACCTCATCATTTCTGTTGTAATACGAGTATCATTTCCTCTTTAGAAAAGCCAAGTGCTTCAATAGAGGTTAGAAAGCTTTGTGCTAATTGTTTCTTCATATCATCGCGTAATTGTATAATCCGCTCTTCATTTGTCGTAATAAAAGTTCCTTGCCCGCGTTTTGTTTCTGTCATTTGCATCGCTTCAAGCTCCTTATATACACGTTGTACAGTATTGACATTCACACCAGTTTCAACCGCATACTCTCTAACTGAAGGGAGGCGGTCGCCTAATGATAGGTTTCCTTTTAAAATATCGCCGCAAATGCGGTCAACGAGCTGACTGTAGATTGGTTTGTCACGAGAAAAATCGAGTGTCATTTTAAGACCACCTTTTCAATCCACTTAGTTGCAATGATGTAGAGTAGTAGTGTCGTAAGTAGAGAGGTTAGTTGATCCACAATATAAATGGAGCCGAAGTTATAATAAATTGTGTCGTCGTTAAATCTTGGCAAATAGGAAATTAGCGGCTTTAAATTGATTTCCCCGTAATAAAAAAGTTTTACGTAAATCGGACTCTCGATAAATCGAATACTTAAATACATACTTAAAAAAAAGAAAAATGTAGAAATAATGACAGCGAAACGTCCGATGTAACGCTTCGTTTGTAAATAAACTGCATAAAAGAACAGTACAATAATAAGTAGAGATAGTTGCATTATTGCCGCAAAACCAACGAAGCCGAGAAGCAGAAATAAATACTGGTCAAAATCAGCCTGTATGTATTGCCGCGACACAAAGAGACCTAGTGTTGTAAAGAAAATGTTGAAAATGGAATAGCCAATAAGAATAAAGATTATTTTTGCGCCAATCAACTGTGCAATAGAGCTCGTTGAATGCAGCCATATTTCTTTTGAATGTATATCGTAACGTAGGCTTGCTAAAAATTGCATGATGGAGTAAAGACCACCTAATATTAATACAATATACGCAAGCCCTGGCTGCACATTGGTTACCTCAAAAGGTCCTTTGACAAATTTCTCAAGTGCAAAGGGGATTAGGATGATTATTGTTAAACCTGCAATAATTGCAATAAATAACCATGTTTTATACAGCGCCCATTCTTTTTTAATAAGACCAATAAATTTATTCAAAGTGGTCCTCCTTCTGTCATAGTGTACTAGTTGTATATTACACTATGAC
>JAVWKG010000055.1:15050-19501 GCA_036638655.1 Lysinibacillus sp.
AATGGTAGTGCAACCATAAAATGTTAAAGTCCTTTGATTTGGAAATGAAAAAGGTGCTCTAAAGACATATACAATGTCTTTAGAGCACCTTTGAAAATGGGGGTTAGTCTCGGTCAAATGGTGTTGAATTTGGTATTTCTGCATAAGGGTTCTGTTCGTTTATACGATCGTAGAACATTATGCCATTGAGATGGTCTAATTCGTGTTGGAATACGATGGCAGCAAGACCTTTTAAACGCATTTTTTGCTCCTCACCATCTATTGTTTTAAACTTCACTGTTATTCGCGCGTGTCGTGGTACATATCCAGGGACATTACGATCTACAGATAAGCATCCTTCGCCGTTTGAAAGATAAGTGCTTTCAACTGAGTGGCTAACAATTTTAGGATTAATAGCTATAAAACTTAGTTGTTCCCCGTTGTCCTCTTTAAAATGTATGGCAAACATCCTATCCAAGCTATTTACCTGATTGGCCGCAATACCAACGCCACCACGCAAATTATATTCTTCGGCAATTTCTGGATCTTGGCTATTAATTAAAAACTGTAGCATATCACCAGCTAATTGTTTCGTTTCATCAGATAATGGGAATTTCAATTCAATTGCTTTTTGACGTAAAGTTGGTTGTCCTTCGCGAATAATATTATCCATTAAAATCATTTATATCTTCCTTTCAAATACGCATAGTATCTATTTTCTAGTATACAATACACCTGCAAGCATTCAATGATAAATGTACTTTATAGGATATTTAATGTGTATTAGTCTACTTGTAATTTGGGTATTCTGCTATTGTAAATTCATACAAATGATTTACTATTATTATAAGGGAGATGCGATTGTTGTAATACAGATGTTTTTAATTTGTAATACAGTATATCACAGTTCTTGTTTGATGATAATTTAGTGAAAATGTTTGTTTTCGGCTATATTATATGATTGACCGACGATATTTTATTCAGTATACTGAGTGCTAAGAAGAAGTTGTATTAGTAAAAAAAGAATTAAACTTAATACAGTTAAAAGGGAGATGTGACATATGAGCAAAATAAACAATAGTATTTTTGATCCGAAACAAACGCTAACTGAGATTGAAGACAAGTTTGAAATGTTTCAAATTCTAAATGAAGAAGGCGAAATCGTTAACGAAGAGGCAGACCCGAAATTACCTGATTCAGAATTGTTAGAATTAATGACGCGAATGGTTTATACACGAATTTTAGATCAGCGTTCAATTTCACTTAACAGACAAGGGCGTTTAGGATTTTACGCACCTACAGCAGGTCAAGAGGCGTCTCAATTAGCTTCACAATATGCGTTAGAAAAGGAAGACTGGATTTTACCAGGCTACCGTGATGTACCGCAAATTGTATGGCATGGTTTACCATTAGAGAAAGCATTTTTATTCTCACGTGGTCATTTTGCAGGGAATCAAGTGCCTGAAGGTGTAAATGTATTAGCTCCACAAATTATTATCGGTGCACAATATATTCAAGCTGCTGGGGTTGCATTAGGACTTCAAAAGCGTGGTAAAAAAGCAGTCGCTGTAACTTACACAGGAGACGGTGGTTCATCTCAAGGGGATTTCTACGAAGGCATTAACTTTGCTGGAGCATTTAAATCACCAGCAATTTTCATCGTCCAAAATAATCAGTTTGCGATTTCGACACCTCGTGAATTACAAACAGCAGCAAAAACAATTGCTCAAAAAGGGATAGCAGCTGGTATACCGAGCATTTTAGTAGATGGAATGGATGCGCTTGCAGTATATGTTGCTACACGTGATGCAAGAGAGCGTGCTGTCAATGGTGAAGGTCCAACTTTAATAGAAACAATGTGTTACCGTTACGGACCACATACAATGGCCGGAGATGACCCTACACGTTACCGTACAACTGACGAGGATAATGAGTGGGAATTAAAAGATCCGTTAGTACGTTTCCGTAAGTATCTTGAAGCAAAAGGTTTATGGGACCAAGCTAAAGAAGATGCTGTAATTGAACGTGCAAAAGAAGAAATTAAAGAAGCGATTAAAAAAGCAGATGCAGCACCAAAGCAAAAAGTAACAGAGTTAATGGAAAATATGTATAAAGGCGAAATGCCTTCGAACTTAAAAGAACAGTATGAAATCTACAAAGAGAAGGAGTCGAAATAACCTATGGCACAAATGACAATGATTCAAGCAATTACAGATGCACTTCGCGTGGAATTAAAGAACGATGAGAACGTTCTAGTATTCGGGGAAGATGTAGGTGTCAATGGTGGGGTATTCCGCGCAACGGAAGGCCTACAAAAAGAATTTGGTGTGGACCGAGTATTTGATACACCATTAGCAGAATCAGGTATCGGCGGTTTAGCGGTGGGTCTTTCTCTACAAGGTTTCCGTCCGGTTCCAGAAATTCAGTTTTTCGGCTTCGTCTATGAAGTAATGGATTCAATTAGTGGACAATTAGCGCGTATGAGCTATCGTAGTGGCGGTGTCTATAATGCGCCAGTGACAATTCGCTCACCGTTTGGTGGTGGTGTACATACACCTGAGATGCACTCAGATAGCTTAGAGAGCTTAATGACTGCACAGCCAGGTTTAACAGTAGTTGTGCCATCAACACCATATGATGCAAAAGGGTTATTGATTTCATCTATTCGTGAAGACAATCCAGTAATTTTCCTAGAGCATTTAAAATTATATCGTTCATTCCGTGAAGAAGTGCCGGAAGAAGCATATACAATTCCACTTGGTAAAGCGGATGTAAAACGTGAAGGTACAGACTTAACAATCGTTGCTTACGGTTTAATGGTACACGAAAGTTTAAAAGCAGCTGAGGAATTAGAAAAAGAAGGTCACTCAGTAGAGGTAGTGGACTTACGTACAATTCAGCCTTTAGATATTGAAACAATTATTGCTTCTGTTGAAAAAACAGGTCGTGCAATTGTTGTACAAGAAGCACAAAAACAAGCAGGTATTGCGGCAAATGTCGTTGCTGAAATTACAGAGCGTGCCATCTTAAGTTTAGAAGCACCAGTACTTCGTGTAGCTGCGCCGGATACAGTGTACCCATTCCCACAAGCAGAAGGTGTTTGGTTACCTAACTATAAAGATGTAATCGAGAAAGCAAAAAAAGTTTTAACATTCTAAGCTTAATTTAATTGAAATAATTGCGTAACAGTTAGAAAGGATGGGGACACATGGCATTTGAATTTCGATTACCAGATATCGGCGAGGGCATTCACGAAGGTGAGATTGTTAAATGGTTCGTCAAAGCTGGAGATACAGTAAAAGAAGATGATATTTTATGTGAAGTACAAAACGATAAAGCAGTAGTAGAAATTCCTTCTCCCGTTGATGGAACAGTTGAAGAAGTATTAGCAGCAGAAGGTACTGTCGCTATTGTTGGAGATATTTTAATCCGTCTTGATGCACCAGGATACGAAGATTTAAAACTAAAAGGTGACGAACACCACGAGGCAAACGAAGCTCGTAATGAAGAACCGAAACAAGAAGAGGCCCCAGCTGCTGTTCCTACCGTAAAGGAAGAAGTACAAGCGGACGTATCTAAACGTATTATTGCAATGCCTTCTGTTCGTAAGTTTGCACGTGATCAAGATGTAGATATCCGTGTAGTAGTTGGCACTGGCAAAAATGGACGCGTATTAAAAGCAGATATTGAGGCGTTCTTAAATGGTGGTAACACGGCTGTTGTTTCTGAAGAAGCGATTGCACAAGGTGACGCGGTAGAAACAGTAGAAGTAGCTGCACCACAGGCTGCTCCAGTAGTTCTTGAGGGTGAATTCCCAGAAACACGTGAGAAAATGTCTGGTATGCGTAAAGCGATTGCAAAAGCGATGGTACACTCAAAACAGACAGCTCCACATGTTACACTAATGGATGAAGTCGATGTTACAGCATTAGTTGCACATCGTAAAAAATTCAAAGATATTGCAGCTGAAAAAGGCGTGAAACTAACATACTTACCTTATGTTGTAAAAGCACTTGTTTCAACATTGCGTGAATTCCCAGAATTTAACCGCTCGTTGGATGATGCAACACAAGAAATTATTCAAAAACATTACTTTAATATCGGAATTGCAGCAGATACAGAAAAAGGCTTACTTGTACCAGTTGTAAAACACGCAGACCGTAAATCTGTATTTGCCATTTCGAATGAAATTAATGAATTAGCGACAAAGGCACGTGAAGGAAAATTAGCACCACATGAAATGAAAGGCGCTTCTTGCTCAATTACAAACATTGGTTCAGCAGGTGGACAATGGTTTACACCAGTAATTAACCACCCTGAAGTAGCTATTTTAGGTATTGGACGAATTTCTGAAAAACCTGTAATAAAAAATGGTGAAATTGTAGCCGCACCTGTGTTAGCATTATCATTGAGCTTTGATCATCGAATGATCGATGGTGCCACTGCGCAAAATGCTTTAAATCACATGAAGC
>JAVWKG010000056.1:0-19387 GCA_036638655.1 Lysinibacillus sp.
CCAACTTCGTGTTGGCCTGAGAAGATTGGAGCCGTGCCCGCGAAAAGCGTCCGCCTGGAACGGAAAGTCACGGGGCCGTAAGGTCACTTGTAAAAAAAACTTATACTTTCTTATCTTTTAAAAAAAGAGACCGTTAAAAACAGCCTCCTTTCACGTTAAATTCCAAACATAGTAACCGACAAGGGCAATCAAACCGATGACACCCGATGCTGTAAAGTATATCCGTTTTAGCTTTATCCCCGATACAAACCATATAATACAGTTCATTGCAATTAAGCCAAACAATATACTATTATTACCAGCAAAATAAGTGGAAGATAGTTTTATTGATAAACCAAAAAATAATAACATCGCTAAAATATGAAATATAGGTGAGAGCAATCCATTTTTTTTGGCGCTTTGGAACGCTATAATCATTAATATAATTGCTAATATGCTAACGACAATGGAAAGAATCCATGTAGCTGTTGGCAAAGTGAACAATAGATATAATACAATAAATGCACCAATAAAAAGGCTCACCGCTAAGAAAATCATTTTACGCTTTTCAGTAGGCAATATAGCTTGCTTATGGTTGGCATCTTCTAAGTCTTCAATATCATTTCCTTCAGCGTAGAGCGTAGCAAGGAAATCACAATAGTGTTCTGGAAGAAGTTTGTTTTGCTTCCAAAATAAAATTTCATTTAAAATAATTTTTTTTCTAGGATTTGTCATACTACATTCTCCAGACAATAGATAATAATTGCTATGTTACTATTTTATCTCATTCAAACAAAAAAAGCATACGAATAAAGTAGTGATTCTCACATTCCTTCACTGATTCAAATGAAGCGCATTCAATTATTTCGTCGTTTTTCTCTTGTAACTATTAAACTGATATCATAACAGTTGTGTAAATCTTAAATCTCTTCATCTCTTGAATTATTTAATAGCGAAAAAAAGGCATATCAAATGGCTTCCCATTTGACATGCCTTTACTTTTAACTATTCTAAAAAGTCCTTTAAACGTTTGCTACGAGAAGGATGACGTAGTTTACGAAGTGCCTTCGCTTCAATTTGACGGATACGTTCACGCGTTACACCAAATACTTTACCTACTTCTTCAAGTGTACGTGTGCGCCCATCGTCTAAACCGAAACGTAAACGCAGTACATTTTCTTCACGATCTGTTAATGTATCCAGCACGTCTTCTAATTGTTCCTTTAATAACTCATATGCCGCATGATCTGATGGTGATTGCGCTTCTGAGTCTTCAATGAAGTCTCCTAAATGCGAATCATCCTCTTCACCAATCGGCGTTTCAAGTGATACAGGCTCTTGTGCGATTTTCAAAATTTCACGCACTTTTTCAGGCGTTAAGTCCATTTCTTCCCCGATTTCCTCAGGAGATGGCTCACGACCTAAATCTTGTAATAATTGACGTTGCACACGGATTAACTTGTTAATTGTTTCAACCATGTGTACTGGGATACGAATTGTACGTGCTTGGTCAGCAATAGCACGTGTAATTGCTTGACGAATCCACCATGTCGCATACGTCGAGAATTTAAAGCCTTTACGGTAATCAAATTTCTCAACCGCTTTAATAAGCCCCATATTCCCTTCTTGAATTAAATCAAGGAATAACATACCACGGCCAACGTAACGCTTAGCAATCGAAACAACTAGACGTAAATTCGCTTCTGCTAAACGTTTACGTGCTTCATCGTCACCTTTTTCAATACGTTCTGCTAAAGCTACTTCTTCGTCTGCAGAAAGTAAATCTACTCGACCGATTTCTTTTAAATACATGCGTACTGGGTCATTGATTTTAACACCTGGAGGCACGCTTAAATCATTTAGGTCAAATGTATCTTCACTTGCTTCTTCTTTTAACAGGCTTTCTTCTTCAAACTCTTCTTTACCAATAATTTGGATATCTTTATGTTTTTCAAGATCTTCCGCGAAATGGAAAACTTCCTCATTTTCTAATTCATAAGGAGCCAGCTTTTCAGCAATTTCCTTCATAGAAATTTCGCCTTCTGCTTTCGCCTTCTCTTGTATTAACTTTTTCGCTTCATCCAATGTAATTTCTACTTCTACCTCTTTTGAACGTTCAGACTTGTCCGCCATAAACCTTCCTCCTTCTAAACAACCGAATCGGGTTAAATCGCCGATAACGATTTTCTTAAATGAATAATCTTTTGGGCGATTTCAAGTGCACGAGTATATTCATGCATCTTTTCCGCTTCTTTTGACTCATGTAACATCTTACTGATTTCTGACTCAATACGATACTTTTGCAATTGGCGCAAGGAATCAGCTACTTCCGCCTCTGCTTGATCAGGGTCGCGCTCTGTTAAAGCTGCCTCCATGACAATCTTTCTTAACTCAGGGTCCTCTAGAATTTCAACAAAACGATGATAATCGGCATGTCCAAATTCCTCATAAAACCCAACTAAACGTACAAATACAGCCATATACGCATCTCGTACGAAAGGTTCCTTTTGTTCACTTCGTAATATCCTATCAACAATATCTATATTATGAAGCATATGTGCGAGTAATAAACGCTCAGCACGCCCCGATGCATCCATAGGTTTTTGCTGTGGTATAGCAGGTACCGCCTGTTGAACTTGTCTTGGTTCCTCATTCCTTGTTGAACGTACATTATTAGCCTCCAGCTTGCGGAATTGTGCGGTAATCGCTTCTTCCGAAATACTCGTTTCAGTTGCTAACTGTTTAATATACAAATCGCGTTCGATTGGAGAGGAATTCCCAACTAATTGTTCAAGCACTTCCTGAATATATTGCAGCATGTCATTTTCGAATTGAAAATTTTTGTTTCGTCTAGCATGCATCATTACAAAGGCAATATACGTATGTGGCTTTTCAATAATTTGTTCAACAAATGCTTGTCCACCATGCTGACGTATATAATCGTCTGGATCTTGTCTATCGGGCAAGACAGCAATATTAATTTTTAATCGCTCTGCTTGTAATAACTGCGCTGCACGTTTGGCCGCATCGAAACCAGCATTATCCCCATCATAGCAAATTGTAACCTGCTCTACTAAGCGTTTTAGCTTCGTGATATGCTGTGCTGTCAGCGATGTACCCATCGTCGCAACCGCATTCGTTACACCCGCTCTCGCGGCTGCTAAGACATCCATAAAACCTTCCATCAATATTACTTGACGACTTTTTCGAATAGATGTTCGCGCTCTATCCAAGTTATAAAGTACGCTTCCTTTGTGAAAGATTGGTGATTCTGGACTATTTAAATACTTCGCTTCTTCACCAGTAGACGTTAAAATCCGACCTGAAAATGCAATATGTTTTCCATTATCATCTCTAATAGGAAACATAATACGACCTCTAAAGCGATCAAAATAACGATCTTCACCTTCACGTTTGATGATTAAGCCACTTTCCGCTATTTCATCTAATGAATAACCTTTTCTTTCAAGTAGCACTGTAAGCGCATCAAAACTAGGAAGAGACCATCCAATGCTATTAGATTCTATAAGCTCACGTGTAAATCCTCTTTCTAGCAAATAATTTAACGCTGGCTCACCGTCTTCAGTATTCAAAAGCAAATGATGATAAAAATCAGCTGCAAACGCATGCGCTTCTTTCATCCTTTCTTCTACTTTGGAAACTTTTGGCGTAGCATCTGAAAACGGGTCTTGCTGCACATCTAATTGAACACCTACACGCTCACCTAATTTTATAACTGCTTCTGGAAACGAAACATTTTCGATATCCATCACAAATGTAATGGCATTACCACCCGCACCACAGCCAAAGCAATGAAAAATTTGTTTATCAGCTGAAACAGAAAACGAAGGTGTTTGCTCACCGTGGAATGGACATAAGCCAAACCAATTTCGCCCTCTTTTTGTGAGCTGCATGTATTCACTGATCACATCAACAATGTCTGATTGTGTCCGAATTTGCTCAATCACTTGTTCAGGTATTTTACCGGTCACTTCATCACCATCTTCAGTTGCTTTATACTTCTTTATTTCGCTATAAATTTTTAAAACCCTTCATTTCTCGACAAAAAAATTAGGATTTTCGCTATATTAAATATTTTTACCACAATTGTATTATTATAATACATTTAAACCGTTATATCTATACATTTTTTATTAGACCTCAAAAAAAACCGCCTCATTAGTATATAGAGGTGGCTTAATTTCTATTCGAATACTATTATTTATAAGCATTCACATGTTCTAAAATGACATTTGCTGTTTCTTCGACAGCTTTGTTCGTCACATCAATTACATGACAACCGATTTTACTTACAACTTTTTCAAAATGTTTGATTTCTTCTAGAATGCGTTCATGCTGCGCATAAACAGCGTCATCATTTAACCCTAAAGTCAATAATCGTTCTTTTCTGATGAAATTGAGCTTTTCAGGAGAAATAACTAGACCAAAGCACTTTTTTGAATCAATCATAAATAATTCCTCTGGCGGATCTACTTCCGGCACAAGCGGAACATTGGCTACCTTCAATCGTTTATGCGCTAAATATTGAGATAATGGCGTTTTTGACGTTCGAGAAACACCGACAAGCACAATATCCGCCTGTAGCAGTCCTCTTGGATCACGTCCATCATCATATTTAACCGCAAATTCAATAGCCTCAATTTTTTTGAAGTAATCATCATCTAATTGATGTACAATACCCGGTTCCTCTAACGGTGATCCCTCGTAAAACGTCTCGATTGTTTCAATCACTGGACCAAGAATGTCAACTGCGTGTAAATTTTCCTGCTCGCAAAGATGCTGAAGAAATATGCGCATCTCTTTTCGTACAAGCGTATATAAAATCATCGCATTTTTTTTGACAGCTAAGCGAACAATTCTTTTTATATTATCTTCGGTTTCGATATGAGGAAATCGAATTATTTTCGTTTCTTCAAACCCCGGTTGAAACTGACTAAGGACAGCTTTCGCTACTTGATCGCCAGTTTCACCTACAGAATCAGAAACAACATAAATTCGTAGTTTTTTCAAGTTACTCACCTACTAATCATGCATTTTGTGCTAGTGAAATAAAAGCTCGTGTAATAGTAGTTTTCGTCAATCTGCCGACAATTTCAAAGCCGTTTTCATGTTGAACGACTACTGGTAGCGAATCTACTTCTCTTTCGATTAATCGATTGGCTGCTACTATTAAAGAATCTGTTTTTTCACAGTACGTAATATTCGGCATTCTTGTCATAATAATATGTACTGGGATTTTATTCAAGTCCTGTGTGCCTATACTTGATCGTAGTAAATCTTTACGAGATAATACGCCCGTTAAAAATTCATTTCTATCTACTACAAATAGTGTGCCTACATCTTCTGAAAACATGAAACAAATCGCATCATAAACTGTCATGCTATCCGGCACCACAACAGGTTCTGAATGAAAATCGTTTACTTTTAACTTAGAAATACTGTCTATTAATGCTACAGACGTCTTTTTACCTGCATAGAAGTAACCAACACGAGGTCTGGCGTCTAAAAAACCAGCCATCGTTAATATAGCTAAATCCGGTCGTAAAGTTGCTCTTGTCAGATTGAGACGTTCCGCAATATGTTCTCCGGTAATTGGGCCATTCTCTTTTACAATTTGTAAAATATCTTCCTGACGTTTATTGAGTTCGATTGGACTCACCGCCTCAGACTTAATAATGTTATACTTATTCTAAATTATTATATACTACTTTACTCGTTATTGCTAAGAAAAGAACTACATGCTATTATATTAACATAGACGCAGTTGTTTACGCATTTTCGAGTATCAATTGTGACACTTAATAGGCGATGATAGGAAAAAAAGTATCTGTTTCATTCTAAAAAGCGAGTAGAGTCTGGTGAAAGTCTACGCGAAACGAAGAGAAAAGGCATTCCTTGAGCTAACTTTTGAAAAGAGGTTTTAATTACTTATTCATTGTGCATGTGAATGCAAGTGAGTAAGGCATTTAAAACAATCAGGGTGGAACCGCGGGTATTAGCACTCGTCCCTGGGCATTAACCGTGCCCGGAGACGGGTGCTATTTTTAATTTTGCTCTTAGCTAAGTTAAAAATGCTTCTGGCGGATGTCATAGATTTTTTAGAGGAGTTAATCGTGCAAGCACGATTAAAAATCTAGACGCACTGTTTATCTGCGCGAAAGCGAAGCGACAGCTGCAAATATGCCAAGGCGAATTTGATTAAACTCCTCATTTTATTACTATTACTAATTTCAAGGAGGCTATTTTAATGGCTAACAAATCAATGGAAACAATCGTAGCTTTAGCAAAACATCGTGGCTTTGTCTTCCCAGGTTCTGAAATCTACGGAGGCTTGGCAAACACTTGGGATTACGGTCCACTAGGTGTAGAACTTAAAAACAACGTAAAAAAAGCTTGGTGGCAAAAATTCGTTCAAGAATCTGAGCATAACGTAGGTCTTGACGCAGCAATCTTAATGAACCCTAAAGCATGGGTTGCATCAGGACACGTTGGTAATTTCAATGACCCAATGGTTGACTGTAAAGCATGTAAAGCGCGCCACCGTGCCGACAAAATTATCGAAGATGCAGCACTTGCAAAAGGCGATGAAATTATCGTTGACGGTATGACGTTCGACCAAATGAAAGAAACAATGGTGAAATATGATGTTGTTTGTCCAGATTGCGGTAAAGTAGATTTCACAGACATTCGTCAATTCAACTTAATGTTCAAAACGCACCAAGGTGTAACTGAATCTTCATCAAACGAAATTTTCTTACGCCCTGAAACAGCACAAGGTATTTTTGTAAACTTCAAAAACGTACAACGCTCAATGCGTAAACGTACACCATTTGGTATTGCTCAAATCGGTAAATCATTCCGTAACGAAATCACACCAGGTAACTTCACGTTCCGTACACGTGAATTCGAACAAATGGAACTTGAATTTTTCTGTAAGCCAGGTGAAGACCTTGAGTGGCACGCATACTGGAAAAACTTCTGTAAAGACTGGTTATTAAACCTAGGTATGAAGGAAGATTCGATGCGCCTTCGTGATCATGAAGACGACGAACTTTCTCACTACTCTAACGCGACAACTGATATCGAATTCAAATTCCCATTCGGCTGGGGCGAACTTTGGGGCGTAGCTGACCGTACAGACTTCGACTTAAAACAACATATGGAACACTCTGGCGAAGATTTCACGTACATCGACCCAATCACAAACGAACGCTACGTGCCATATTGCATCGAGCCATCTTTAGGTGCTGACCGTGTGACATTAGCATTTTTATGTGATGCTTATGATGAAGAAGCACTTGAAGGCGATGACAAACGTACAGTTTTACGCTTCCACCCTGCTTTAGCACCATTCAAAGCAGCTGTATTACCACTTTCTAAAAAATTATCTGAAGAAGCTGGCGATCTGTGGGCAGATCTTCGTAAAGCATTCCCAGTTGATTTTGATGAGTCTCAGTCAATCGGTAAACGCTACCGTCGTCAAGACGAAATCGGTACACCATTCTGTATCACATACGACTTTGACTCTAAAGAAGACGGTCAAGTAACAGTACGTCACCGCGATTCAATGGAACAAACACGTATGCCTATTTCTGAAGTTAAAGCTTACATCGAGAAACACCTACAATTTTAATTTTTTCACATAAAAAGAATGCCTTTTTACAGGCATTCTTTTTATTATGGTCCATTTTCATGTAAACTAGTAATGTAAGCTATAAAATTATTTGTAATAAAGGAGACTAACAATGCATACAAAAAAAATATTCCAAGTAGCTTTAGCCGCTTCACTAACAACAAGTGCAATCGTCTTACCCATCCAACAAGTACAAGCAGCACCAAAGTTTTCTGACATAGGCAGCTCAAGTATAGAGATGCAAGATGCGATTATGAATTTAGTAGAGCGTAAAGTAATTTCCGGTTATCCTGATGGCACTTTTAAACCTGCTAAATCCATTACACGTACACAAGCTGCAAAAATTTTAGCCGGCGCTCTTAAGTTAGATACAAAAAATATAAAAAACCCAAACTTTAAAGACGTGCCAGTATCAGACCCAAACTACCCTTACATCGCAGCATTAGCGAATAAAGGAATTATTAACGGCTCTAACGGCAAATTTAACCCACAAAATCCTATCACACGTGGGCAAATGGCCAAAATGATTGTGAAAGGCTTTGACTTACCTCTAGCAAATGGCAAGCTACCATTTACAGATGTACCAGCAAATTCAGAATATGTACCTTACATACAAACACTTTATTCAAACGCGATTACTACTGGTGAAACAGCTACTACATACGATCCACAAGGGCATGTTTCGAGAGGTCACCTTGTTGTATTCGTAACTCGTTCTGAAAAAGTGAAAGGCGGTAATACCCCTGAACTTTCAGGTACGTCTATTACGCTTCGAGCAAAAGACTATAAGCTTGCATATATCCAAGCTTATTACGGTGGCCGTACTACTGCAAAAGACGCCGTATTTAAATGGGATGAAGCATCACAATCTACACCGCAATCCATTACTTTGCGACCAACGAAAGAAGGTACTAGTAAACTCATTATTTCCGGCGCTTCATTACAAGGTAATCCGACCGGAAATGACACTGCTTATTTAGCACACGTGAAAAAAGTGAATGGTGCATTACACTTAACATTAGAAAAAGTGAATGAAGCGTTGCATGCTGAAAACGAAGATTTTTATAGTAGCTTCGATGCATTTAATTTCAACCCTTCAAAGGTAACTGTGTCGACATTGGATGGTAAAACGCTACCGTCTTCAGACTTCACTTCTTCATTAACAAACGAAGAGCTTATGCTGTCATTTAAAAAGGATGGGCAATACTTAGTTACACTTAGTAATGGGACATCTACACAAAAGCTAATTGCTGACGTAGACACATATCACTTCATTCGCAGCACCGTACTACACAATACATTTACACAGCTAAACTTCTCTGCAGAGGATTTCGGATTTGAGCCTAAAAGCTACAACTTAATGCCATACACTGATGCATGGGGAGTTGAATCACCGAACCCTGTAAACATTTCTATTCAAAATGGACAAGTAAAAATGACGCCAAAAGCGGTTGGCGCAACAGAAGTATACGTTATTGGACCTGACGGCGAAGAAGCAATCATCTATATCGAGGTTGAAAAGTTCGGTAGTTACTGGACATTCTATCATGAAGTTGATAGCGATTATTTAGATTAACAACTTTTCATCACCATAGCAAAAGCCACAAGTTTTTTAGTCTTGTGGCTTCTCTTCTTGTGTCGGAGATTTTCTTGGCTGCAACTCAGGTGTGCGTTCTAATTGTTCTATAAATTTCTTCGTTTTCAATCGAATCCCTGTTTGTTCCTCATAAATCGTCGTCACAATTTTTTTAATAAAATACTTTGTTTCCTTTTTCAAATCCAACTTCCCGATTTGTTCAATAGGGACCGTGTAAAACATGCGAATCAATTTCAATTGCGTCGGCGTTAAGCGGATAATATAACGGTCTTTATGATAACATCGATGGCATAAAAAACCACCTTGCGTGAATGAGAAAGCAAATTCCCCGTCTATTGCCCCACAACTTGCACAGGCATGTAAAATCGGCTGAACACCTGTGTACGGGAGCATTTTCCATTCGACAAATAAAGTAATCGCCTCCGCATCATAACCATCCTCAATCGCTTGAAGCGCTTGTAATAGTACATCAAATGCGTACGGCTCTGGTTTCCCTTCCTCTACTAATCTATCTACAAGCTCAACAATATAACTTGCATACGCAGTCGCCATAATATCTTCTCGAATATGACGCATTGAATTCATGTGCTCTCCTTGCTGTAGGGAGCCCATACCCGTATGATGCTGCACCATAAACATGCCATACGTAAACGGCTGTGTAACGGATGCTAAACGACTTGAAGGCTTTTTCGCTCCTCTTGCCATTGCCGCCACTTTCCCCGCTTCTCGCGTCATGAGCGTGACAATTTTATTGGATTCTCCATAAGCCCGAGCTTTAATGACTATACCTTCCCATTTATATAGCATACATACACACCCCTTTTTCCTTTTGACAATTTAAGAAAATGCGCCAAGCACAATGGCCAAGCGCATTCACATCAAAATTAATTAATACTCGTCTTCACGGAATCCAAAATCACGTAAATGTGTGGATTTGTTACGCCAATCTTTTTGCACCTTTACCCAAAGCTCTAAATATACTTTTGAGCCAAGTAACATTTCAATATCTTTACGTGCGCGAATACCTACTTCTTTCAAAAGAGAGCCTTGCTTCCCAATGACGATTCCTTTTTGTGAATCACGCTCCACAATAATCGTTGCGGCCACACGGACCTTATCTTCATTTTCCTCATCACGACGAATTTTATCGATAACAACTGCAATTGAATGCGGAATTTCTTCACGCGTTAAATGTAGCACCTTTTCACGAATTAACTCAGAAATAATAAAACGTTCTGGGTGATCCGTTACTTGGTCAGCAGGATAATACTGCGGACCTTCTGGTAAATACTTCGTTAACACTGCTAGTAAATTATCAACGTTATTTCCTTCAAGCGCTGAAATCGGTACAATTTCTGCAAAGTCGTAGCGATCTTTATAACTTTCGATAATACCCATTAACTGCTCAGGATGTACTTGATCAATTTTATTGATGATTAAGAATACTGGTGTCGTGTTGCCTTCAAGCATTTCTAAGATGAACTCATCACCTTTTCCAAGCTTTTGTTCAGCATTCACCATGAACATAATAGCATCTACTTCACGCAGTGTATTTTTTGACACCTTTAACATGAAGTCGCCAAGCTTATGCTTTGGCTTATGAATGCCTGGTGTATCGATGAAAATCATTTGGCTGTCATCTGTTGTCAGTACACCTTGTACTTTATTTCTCGTTGTTTGAGGCTTATCGCTCATGATTGCGATTTTTTGTCCGATTACACGGTTTAGAAACGTCGACTTCCCAACGTTTGGTCGTCCAATAATCGAGATAAAGCCTGATTTAAAGCCTTTGTTATTTTCCTGCATCAAATAAATCCTCCGTTGTGAATGCAAACGGTAATAATTCGCCAACAGACGTTACCGTTACATCACCTTTTATGTTTGTTAAATAGACTGGCATAGACGGTTCACAAAATTCTATCATGACTTGCCTGCAAGCCCCACAAGGCGCACATGGTCCGTCTGTGTCCGCTACAACAGCAATTGCTGCAAAATCACGCACACCTTCCGATACCGCTTTGAAAAAGGCTGTTCTCTCCGCACAGTTCGTCATACTATATCCCGCATTTTCAATATTACAGCCATGGTATACTTTACCATCCTTCGTTAACAACGCTGCCCCTACCTTAAACTTTGAATAGGGTACGTAAGCATTTTCACGCGCTACCTTAGATTGCTCAAGTAGTGCATTCATATCGATCGTCATATATACCATTGCTCCTTTACTTTTGTAATATTAAAACCATTTTGGTAAAAAGATAAGTAAACCAATTATAGCACTTGCTCCTGCAAAGACTAGTACAGCACCTGCTGCGATATCCTTTGCCTGTTTAGCAAGCGGATGAATTTCAGGTGACGCTAAATCTACCACACGTTCAATTGCTGTATTCACCATCTCAAGTGCCCACATCAAAGCAATTAATAATAGCACAATCATCCATTCTATGCGAGAAAGATCGCTGAAGTATCCTGCCACAAATACAATAACCGCACTTAAAACATGTGATCGAAAGTTTTGCTCCTTAAAAGACGTCAAAACACCTTCGAAGGCATAGCCGAATGAGCGGATAAATTTACGTAAATCCATTAATTAGTCACGTCCTAAACCGTAAGTTTCTAGAATTTCATTTTGCTTGCCGAACATTACTTTTTCATCCTCTAGCTCCATATGATCATAGCCTAGCAAATGCAAAAAGCCATGCACTGCTAAAAAGCCAAGTTCTCTTTCAAATGAATGACCGTATTCCGCAGCCTGTTCTTTTGTTCGATCTGTTGAGATAATAATATCCCCCAAAATACGAGGCATGCCTTCGAAAGTAACTTCCATTTCACCTTCACCTAGCTCTTCTAATGCAAAGGAAATCACATCTGTCGGCTGATCTTTATCACGATATTCTTTGTTGATTTCTTGGATCGCTTCATTCGTCACAAATGTCACAGACACTTCAGTTTCCGGTTCAATATTTTCAACTGATGCCGCATGCTGTAGAAGCTTTTCTACTAGCTCCATATGCGCTGCATTCACTTCATTTGTTTCATCTGTAAAATCAATTGTTAAAATCATTGTTGCCTCCTACACATTGTTTTCTTTCGGGTATTCAATACGCGAATGGAAAATACCATTCAATGTTTCACAAAGAACTTCCTCTATACAGTTTAACTCTTTTATCGAAATATCGCATTCATCAAACTGATGATCCTGTACACGATCTTGAATAATCGAACGTACTAATGTGCGGATTTTCTCTGGATTTGGCTCCCTCATAGAACGCACTGCCGCTTCTACACTATCCGCGATACTAATAACAGCCGCTTCCTTCGTCAACGGTTTCGGCCCCGAATAGCGGAATGCCGCTTCAACAGGCTCACTTCCATTTTCTTTCGCCTTAAACCAGAAAAACTTTAGTAAACTTGTCCCGTGATGCTGCAAAGCAATATCAATAATTTCTTGCGGCATTTTATAACGGCGAAGCATCTCTGCCCCATCTGTTGTATGTGCAAGAATGATTTCTGCACTTTTTTCAGGTTGCAATGAATCATGTGGATTCACTGCATTCATTTGATTTTCTATAAAAAAGGCTGGTCGCTTTGTTTTCCCAACATCGTGGTAATAACTGCCAACACGTGCCAGCAAACCATCTGCATCTATTGCCTCACATGCTGCTTCCGCCAAATTCGCTACCATCACACTATGATGATACGTTCCTGGTGTTTCCATCAACAATTTTTTGAGTAAAGGATGATTCGGATTTGATAATTCGATTAGGCGCAATGTTGTTAACAAACCAAAGGCTGTTTCGAAAAACGGCAATAGTCCCATTGTTAAAGCACCTGAAAGTAATGCTGATGTAATGGCTGCTGCTAAATAAAATAACAGCTCTGATACTTCATAGCTAGACTGGGTCATCAGTAAGTAAAAAACGATAAACAATGTATTGACAATCGCTATCATACCGACTGATTGTAATATATGCGATCTATTTTCGACACTCCGCATGAAGAATAAGCTAGCAAATCCGCCAAAAATGATATACAAAGCAATTTCCATCTGCATGACAGAGGAATATCCTTCTTGGAAAACAACACCGGCAGAAGCACCTGTCATCACCGTAACAAGTATAGCTGTGCGATCATTAGCTAGTAATCGCACGAGCATCGTCGACAAAGCCGTTGGGAATAAAAAGGCTAATGTGACATCAAATTCATGCGCAACAATGCTAATGAACTTCATAAACACAATGGATAAGCTATAAACAATGACTGTAACGAGAAGCGCATTCCGTTTTTCCCGTTCATCCGCGTTCCATACCCTAAATAACATATACATAAACGACATTTGTAAAACAACTAAAATCACAAGTCCCATTATCGGTTTAACAGATGCTTTATTTTTTAGCATGCCTAGCAATTCCAGCTGGCGATAAACTTCATTGTCAATAATTTGTCCTTCTTGAACGATAATTTGCCCTTGTAAAATACGCGTTGGCTCAACAGCCTCTCTTACTTGTAATTTACGCGCTTTCGTTTGCTCTTCATTAACCGTTTCATTTTCAATAATACTCGTACGACCAATCTTAATGACCGCGCTCAAAATTTTATCAGGATACCCTTTTTGCGCCAATATTAAATTTCCAAGATCATCTTGAGCTGTTGAAACCTGCTCTTTTCTAATTGGCTGTTTTAAGTATTGTGCTACTAATTCCGATAATTGGCTTTGTGATTTTTTCAAATCGCCTTCACTAACCGACAGTAAGTTTTCCAACTCCTGGTCGGAAAAATTCACTGTTGTTTGTTTTTCATCGATCGCTTCTATCTTTTTTCTCAGCATGGATACTTGCTCTGGCATGCTAATCTTTTCTTTACTTTTTGACACATCTTCTTTGACATTCAGTACATAGTCAAAAAGAGAAGTGACAATAGCCGTCCTTTGTGTTGCAACATCCGGTGAAAGAACATAAATATTTTGGACATCACTCTCCGCTTTGTCACGCTCTTGTTCGGTTTTCACCGTATCTTCCACTGTTTTAGCCGAACGCACTGTTTCTGTCGCAAGCTGAAGTGGTTTAAAATCATATGTAACACCTTTCACATTGCCAAACATAAGTGAAAACTGTAAGGCCCCTGTTAAGATGAGGGTCGCAATTAAAAAATAGCGAAAACCGATTAACCCTATTAACTTCTGAAGTTGTTTCTCCATCTGGCACCCCCTAGCTATATACTATCATACCAATACAAAAAATATTTTTCCTGAAAAATAATCAAAAACATAAAAAACAGCTACATATTTCATGTAGCTGTCACAAAATTTCCCATTATTATAATTGCTGTTCTTCATAGGCATGAATAATTTTCGCCACTACAGGGTGACGTACAACATCGCCTTGTTCTAAAATTTGAAAATGGATATCTTTCACATATTTCAATGTCCGTTCTGCAACAATAAGACCAGACTCTGTATTTTTAGGTAAATCAATTTGCGTTTTATCTCCCGTGACTACCATTTTAGAGCCAAAGCCCAGACGTGTTAAAAACATCTTCATTTGAGGATGAGTCGCATTTTGTGCCTCATCTAAAATAACAAATGCATCATCAAGTGTACGACCACGCATATACGCTAGTGGAGCGATTTCAATCGTACCTCGCTCAATTAGTCTTTGCGTTTGCTCCGATCCATAAATATCGTTCAAAGCGTCATATAGCGGACGTAAATATGGATCTACTTTTTCTTTTAAATCACCTGGCAAGAAACCTAAAGATTCCCCGGCCTCAACAGCTGGGCGCGTTAGTATAATGCGCTTCACTTGCCCATTTTTTAGAGCCTGCGTAGCCATTACAACAGCTAAATACGTTTTCCCTGTCCCAGCAGGTCCAATACTGAAAATAACATCTCGATGACGAATCGCCTTTATGTATTCTCTTTGACCAATCGTTTTTGCGCGGATTGGCTTCCCTTTAGTTGTACGTGCAATCTCTTCGTCATAAAGTTCAGCAAAATATTCGATTGTCCCTTTATTTATCATTTCTATCGCTGTCGCAACATCGCGTTGGTCAATATTTACACCTTTACGAATTACTTTTAGCAGTGATTGCAAAAGCTCTGTCGCTTGCTCTTTTGCAGCTTCTTCTCCAGCGAGTTGAATTTGTCCACCTCGCGTAATAATATGCACTTGTAAAGATTCCTCAATTAACTTCATATTGGCATCCGAAATACCTAATAACATAATTGCTTCATTTGGATCATCAACTTGTAACACGGTTAATTCATCAGACATAATCATTCTCCTTGCTCTACAGGTTGTGGACTTGCTATATTTTCATTAATTAAAAATAATACTTTCCCTTCAACTGTATCATCACTCCACTTAACGTGCAAAAGATTTTCTTTTTTTATCACAGTTTTTGCTGGTAAAGATTGAATAATTTTTTCATGGAGCAACGGCATTAGAAGCGTTTCTACTTTCGATTCATCTAACTCAATTGTAAAACTCTCCGTGTGTTGCTCTTCAACAATTGATACATACTTCGCAAGCCATTTTGGTAAATCTTTTTGCTGAACATATATTTGCTCTCTTTCTTTGTCATGAATACCTAAAAACAATATGCGCCACTTTTTTTCCTTTAGCTTATCAAGCTTAATTTTCTTCGGTATTTTAAATTTACTTTCCATCCAATAATCAGCATAAACAGCACCACTCGCACCAACATATACTTCCGATTCACCACTTTCAACGACACCTTTAACGAGCACATCCCCCTCGTAAACCGTGTCATTAATAGCGACCATCCTTTCACCTTTTTCCACCTCAAAATGAGTGATCACACCGCTTTTTGTTGCCGATAAATGCGAATTCGCCCTTTGTGTTTGTAACTTCTTTTCTTTCGGCGCCTCTAACGGCCTTAAATTGACGCGACCCCCATTTTTTTCTATATGCACCCAAGCAAGTTCTCGATTTTTTTCCAGCAATGATTGCCTTATTTCCGCATCTTAAGGTAAATTCCTTTTTAATAATGGTGTTTGAATTTCAAACGTCTCCTGAAATGTATTTTCTATACGATCTCGAAGTTCTGGCGCATCAGCAATCACCTCAACGCGCCAAATCCACTGTGCACATATAATTGGGATAACGACAAAACTAACGACTCCTAGTATCAGCATGCCTTGCCACCTATATATACTCTGGTCATCCAAATATTCAACACTCAGTTTTAAGTAAAATCTCTTTCGCGCCTTACGAATTTTTACTAATGAACGATGTGTCGTCTCGAAAGTGACCTCTTTTTCACGAAATGATAAGCGCTTTAATTCAACTTGCTGTGCATGAAGATGTTGAATAAAAGGATGAACATTATCGTGCCTTTTTATACGAATGACAATACGCCTATTATTCCATTGCATCATTTGCACCATCACCTTGCACAAGCTGTAAATGTACTTCCTCTAGTTTTTCAACGGAAAGATAAAGCATTTCTTTTTTAATGGCATCCACTTTCACTGATTGTCCTGTCACGCTTACTTTATATCGATCGTATAAAAACGAGCATTTCGTATCGTTTGCATACAAAAATTTGTAGTTCCCAATGATTTTCACATTGCGAAATTGAGTTAGTTCAAGTAATGACACAAGTTGAAATAGTTTTTTCATAAAAAATGCCCCCTCCTTCGGCAATATATGCTTCGAAAAAGGGGGGCATGTATAAAATTTATCTTTGTTTCGCTTTTGGCGGTCCTAAAATTTCAGCCATCACAATCGCATCCACAAGTGCACGCTTCGATTTTGGCACTTTAAAACCGTTATTACTAGTTATTTCGTTTTCTTTCCCAGCAGCCATTCTACCAAGACTAGACCGATCAGAAAGTGTTCTCGTTGAAGCTCTTTTGTCAAACTCAGCTTGCGGCGTTACGTCGGTTGGTTTTTGCTCAATCACTTCAACATAACTTTGGCTTACTGGCTCCTCAGCAACTTCCCAATGCGTCTGCTCTTTTTTGTTTTCACCTAAAAAATCTTTGGCAAAGTCCTCAAATGATTGCATCGACATAGCAGGGCGTTTCGGTCTTTGCTCCTCAAACGATGGCTGTATCGGCTCACTTGGGTTAAATGGCGGAGTTTGGTTCGATTCTTGCTTGTTTTTTGATTTACTGAAAAGAGAGCCTACTAAAGCAATGATCGCCATAAAGATTAACTGTTCCATTTGTTAGTAATTGCTCCTTTCCTTGTTAAATTATTTTTATGCGTTTGGTTCATTTGGGTCATGTTTATCAGTGCTTACTTTTGAAATAGAATCACGCATCGCTGTGTCCGCTTGAATATTTCGGTAATTCATGTAATCCATAATTCCTAAATTACCTGAGCGTAATGCCTCAGCCATCGCTTGTGGTACTTCTGCTTCAGCTTCCACTACTTTTGCTTTCATCTCTTGAACACGGGCAATCATTTCTTGCTCATTTGCTACAGCCATTGCGCGACGTTCTTCCGCTTTTGCTTGTGCAATGTTTTTATCTGCTTGTGCTTGCTCAATTTGAAGTTCGGCACCGATATTTTTACCTATATCAACGTCCGCAATATCAATCGATAAGATTTCAAACGCTGTACCAGAGTCTAATCCTTTTGAAAGAACCGTTTGAGAGATTAAATCTGGGTTTTCTAATACTTTTGAATGTGATTCACTTGAACCAAGTGTCGAGACAATCCCTTCACCAACACGAGCTACAATTGTTTCTTCACCCGCACCACCGACTAAACGGTCTAAGTTGGCACGCACTGTAATACGCGCTTTTGCTTTTACTTCAATACCATTCATCGCAACACCTGCAATAAATGGTGTTTCGATTACTTTTGGATTTACTGACATTTGTACAGCTTCTAATACATCACGCCCAGCTAAATCAATTGCTGCTGAACGCTCAAAAGTTAGTTCAATATTTGCACGATGCGCCGCAATCAATGCGTTTACAACGCGGTCTACGTTACCACCTGCTAAATAGTGACTTTCTAATTGGTTAATTGTTACTGGTAAACCCGCTTTATGCGCTTTAATTAACGGATTAACAATTCGTGATGGAATTACGCGACGTAAGCGCATCCCAATTAACGTGAAAATACTTACTCTTACTCCTGCTGCTAATGCGGAAATCCATAGAGCAACTGGCACTAAAGTGAAAAATACTGCAAGTACAATAAATAATAATACAAGTCCGATAATTGGACCAACTAAAGCTAAATCAAAACCCATCTGCTATTCCTCCATCTCTTTTTCTCTAACTACAATTCTAGAGCCTTCAGCTTTTATGACCACGACATGTTTTGCCGCATCAATATAGCCACCTTCTGTCACAACATCAACGCGCTCATTTGCAAACTGAGCTGTCCCCGCTGGTCGAAGAGGTGTAATCGTTTTACCAACTTGACCTAGCAGTTCAGTACGATTGACGTTAGACACATAACCTTTTTCCGTTGTCGTTGCATCTTTCAACACAAGATTGTTGAAAACCATCAACCTTTTACCAAAAAATTTCATCATTATCACCATTCCTATTAACGCTACAATGAGCGCTATAAAGATTGATATTGCCATTCCTACCACACTATTACCTGCCATGAATAGACTAATAATGATAAGAATCCCCCCTATTATACCAATAATTCCTCCGGGGATGAAGAACTCCGCCACTAACAGCGCTAAACCTACTATAAACAACAGCAATGTTTCATAACCTGCCAAGCCTGCGACTAAATGACCGAAAAAGAATAAACCAAGTGCGGATAACCCCATTAAACCTGGCACACCGAAGCCTGGAGAGTATAATTCCATTACAAGACCTAAACTTGCTAGTGATAGCAAAATCGGTATGACAATTGGGTGGGTGATAAATCTCGCTATTTCCTCAGTAAACGTCGGCTCAATAGGCACAATATCACTACCTTTTAAATCAGCTACCTTTAGCAGTTCTGCAAAATTACTAACAGTTCCTTCAGAATATCCCACTTCTAAAGCTTCCGATGCCGACAAAGTCAGTACATCCCCATCACCTGCGCGCAATTCTGGAATTTGAATATTTTTATCTGCCATCGACAACGCATACAGTGAATCACGCCCTGAAGTTTCTGCCGCTGCCTTCATCTGCGCAAGCCACGCACTATTCGCTTTCATATTTGCTG
>JAVWKG010000057.1:0-12557 GCA_036638655.1 Lysinibacillus sp.
AAAGGACACGTCTGTGATCGACGTGTCCTTTAAACATTGCCTCTACAATGAAACATCTCCATATATTGACTGGCAAACCGCTAAAAAGGCGTCTATATCTGACGTCCTATATTTCGCCAAAAAGTATGTATTGGAAACAATATGCTGAAATGGCTCCACCGAACAGCTATGAAGAAGCGGTCGCTGATCTATCTCCTCGATGACACTCTTTGGTAAAATAGCGATTCCAAGACCCTGTCTCACAAAATTTTTAATTACCTCTGTTTGGTTGAGATGGATGCTTTTATAACTCGGAAACTGTAATAATAGAACCCGTTGCACCTCTTGCCAGTATGGGGCGTATTCATGTGTGAAAATCGTTTCTTGTTGTAATAAAGTAAATGGATCCTCTTCCTTTTTTGACAAGGGGACGACTAGCTGAAGTGGCTCCTTGGCAAGTGTTATTGTTTGAATGTCACGCGTTGTCGTCAATTTGGATAAGCCAATGTCAACATAACCTGCATATACGGCTTCCCCGATTTCATTTGATTTCAATATCTCAAATGTTAACTGTGTATGTGATCGCTGCTGTTGAAATGCATCTATTATTGCTGGCAATTTAGAATTCGCAATTTGTGGGGCGACACCAATCGTCAATTGCGTTGTGAATCCATTTTTATAGGCAATCGTATTGTGTAACGCCTCATCAATCATTGCAACTATTTTTTCTGCATGATGTAAAAAATGGGCCCCAACACTATTTAACTTAACCGTCTTGCCATTCCGTTCAAATAGCGGTGCCTGCAATTCTTTTTCAAGATGCTTCATATACTTGGTCACCGTCGATTGTGTAATAAAGCATTTTTCAGCAGTCTCCCTAAAGTTTTCCGTTTTTGCTGCGATGATGAAAGTTCGTAACCATTCCGTCTCCATTTATGTAATCACCCCTCTTACATTCCCTTAGGCGCTTCCATCCCTAAAAGTGTCAAGCATTCTTCAATAACTATCCCAACAACATAAGCTATGACTAAGCGAGATTCCTTTTCATTACTACCATCCAAAATTTTTGTGTACGCATAAAACTTATTAAATGCTCGTGCTAATTGCAGGCTAAACTTAGCAATTAATGAGGGATCTGCTTGATCATAAGCTTTTTCAATCCATTTAGGGAAAGCCTCAATTAACTTCACCATATGCCATGCCTCACTATCTAGAAATGTTAGTTTAGCAGTGATTACATCCACATTCCCTTTTCTCAATAATGATTGGATACGTGCAAATGTATACTGCATATAGGGACCTGTCTCCCCCTCGAATGTTAGCATTTGCTCTAGTGAAAATTCGATATCATTCATACGATCATTTTTCAAATCATTAAATAGTACGGCGCCAACACCTACTTGCTTTGCTACAAGCTCTTTTTGTGCAAGTGTAGGGTTTTTTTGCTCAATGTTTTGACGTGCAGATAAAATAGCCTCTTCTAACACATTCGCCAAAAGTACGACTTTTCCTTTTCTAGTCGACATTTTCTTGCCATCTTTTAACATCATGCCAAATGGAACATGCTCATAATTTTCAGCCCAAGCATAACCCATTTTGTCTAACACGCTAAACAGTTGCTTGAAATGCAATGTTTGTTCATTTCCTACAACGTAGAAAATCTTTGCTGGCTTATATTGCTCGTAACGATACAGAGCAGCTGCTAAGTCACGTGTCGCATAGAGCGTAGCCCCATCTTTTTTTGTTATTAAACATGGCGGCATATTTTCTAATTCAACAACCATTGCCCCATCTGACTCTATTAATAATTGCTGACGCTCTAGTTCTTCAACGACAATAGCCATTTTGTCATTATAAAACGCCTCCCCATGATACGAATCAAATTTAATACCGAGTAAAGCATAAATGTTCTGAAATTCCTCCAAAGAAGCATCTCTAAACCATTGCCAAAGTGCCAATGCCTCTTCGTTGCCATCTTCTAATGTTTTGAAAGCTAAGCGCGCCTCATCATTTAAACCGTCATTTCGTTCCGCTTCTTCGTGAAATTGCACGTAAATTTTCAAAAGCTCCTCGATTGGATTTTGCTCAATTTTTTCTTTTTGCCCCCATAATCGATAAGCCACAATCAGCTTTCCAAATTGCGTTCCCCAGTCACCTAAATGATTTATACGAATCGCCGTATAGCCATTCTTCTCTGCAATATTTGCTAGCGCATTCCCAATAACGGTTGAACGTAGGTGCCCCATTGAAAATGGCTTTGCGATATTCGGTGATGAAAAATCGAGCAGTACATTTTGTTGATTCTTATTTTTTGAACCATAGGATAATTTCTGCGTCATGACTGCACTTGTTACATACTGCGCCACCTTTAGTTGCAGTAGAAAAATATTCAAGTAACCATTCTCCACAACGGTTTTATCAATAATATTTGCTTCGATTTGCTCACTTAACTTTTCGGCAATCATTTGAGGTGATTGTCTAAACTTTTTTGCTAATGAAAAACAAGGAAACGCCAAATCTCCTAGCTTTTCATACTTCGGCTTTTCAAGTAAAGATTCCACTTCCTCCACTGATAATTCATGCTTTAACGCACTCGAAATGACTTGTGCTATTTGCTGTTTAATGTTCATTTTGTCCCCTCCATTTTAATTTCACCTCGGTGTAGATTTTGCATTGTGCTTAGGCCTGCACGAAGCTAGTCAGTTGAATGAATATAAAAAAGCTCCCGTCTCTAAATAAGAGACGAGAGCATAGTTTCCCGTGGTACCACTCTAGTTGCCACAAATTGTGACCGCTTTTACGTTGTTAACGAGGTTCCTCCCCCGATCTTCTCTACTATCATTCAAGAAATATCTCCAAAGTGCGTTTCACTACTAGTTTTTGCATTAGGCTTCCACCACCCCTAACTCGCTTTCCAGTACACTAATAGTTACTCTCTTTTTCACAGAATTTTCCACTCATTAAATTAAAAATGATTATACTTGTACGCGAAAGGTAAGTCAACCCCAGGTTATAGTGATGAGACTATTTACTGTTATTCTTCTTTATTTCCTTTTGTATTTGTCGTAGTGCTTTTTTCGAACCCCGTTTAATATCGTGATCCATTTTCCGAGTTTTGTAATCAGTAAACAATGTTTCTATGTCATATTCATCTGGATACAATTCCTTCGCTGATATATCTAAGGCAATCCGCTTAGCATTTACTTCTATAAATTCTTCGTTAAAAAACACAACAAGATTATAAAAATCATCCATTTCTTTATACACAATGCCAAACTCATTATGGTCTAATAATTTTACACGGTCGCCTTTTTTAAAATCATACTTTTCTTCTGTTTTCTCATTGTAAACTTTAGGCTTCCTTATTTTATCCTTATTCACATATTCCAAATGATATTCTTTATTGTCCATATACCCTTGTGCTCTTTGCAGTACTTTTTCAGGTATGTTCATTTTTTGAGAAATCCAGAGAGCATTACTTTCCCCTGATTTCCCTATCATTAATTTATACATTGGTTCCAATGTTTCGTTGTTAAATTGCATTGCCGCATTCATAAAATCATCATGCATTTCTGAAAAACGTTTAATCTCACCATAATGGGTAGTCGCTACTGTCATACATCCCATATAGTAGAATTCCTCCAAAATCGAAATGGCTAGTGCCGCTCCTTCATTCGGTTCTGTACCACTTCCAATTTCATCAAAGAGTAAAAGGGTATTATTATTTGATGCGCTCATAATTTCCGAGAGGTTTTTCATATGAGATGAAAAGGTACTTAGTGCATTTTCTATACTTTGATTATCGCCAATATCTGCAAAGATGTTTTCAAATATGGCAATCTCCGTTCCACTATCCGCAACAATATGAAACCCTGACATCGTTGCCAATGATAATAATCCGATTGTTTTTAAAACAATTGTTTTGCCACCAGCATTTGGACCGGTAATAATTAAGCTGCGATAATCTTGCCCGATTTCAAAATTAAGTGGTACAGCTCCACTTGTTAAAAGTGGATGTTTACAGTTCACTAATTTAATATGTCCATGATCATTTAACTTTGGCTCCATTCCACCTATATGCTTACTGAATTTGGCTTTTGCAAATACCATATCATATTGGCTAATCAGATCTATGTTTATCTTAATTTCATAAATGTTTTCTAAGAGCATGCCTGATAATGTAGCTAATATTTGATATTCTTCCATTGCCTCTTCAGCTTTAAGACTCGCCAGTTCACCACTTAGCTTTGTAATGGTACTTGGTTCTATAAATACCGTGGAGCCTTTAGAAGAAGCTTCGATTACTGTTCCTGAAACTTGGTTTTTATAAGATGCTTTAATAGGAATAGTATATCGATCATCTTTCTTACTTATAAAAAATTCTTGAATGTAACTCTTATTAGCACTACTGTTTAAAAATTTATCTAAGCGTTCTTTAATTTTCTCTTCAGTGGATTCAATACTATTTCGTAGTCTCTTTAATTCTTTGCTTGCCGATGAATCAACGCCATTTCCTTTTATTGAAAAGTTAATTTCCTCTTCCACTGTTTTAAGTTCAGTCATCGAATTCGCGTATGATGCTAGTACCGGTGCAAAAAACTCTTTATCCAGCATAAACCTTTTCATCTTTCTGCATCCTCTTAAAAAATCGGATGTGTTAACCAAATTGCTCGGATCTAGAATTATGCCTTTTTCAAGATTTTGGATGCTGTTTTCGATATTTGAAATGCCCACAAAAGGTACATGCCCTTCTGCATCTAATATCGCCCGTGCCTCCGTTGTTTCATTCAAACGATTCTTAACTACTTTCAGGTTTTGGCTTGGTCTCAATTTATCTAACATTTGTTTTCCTAATCCACTTACACAATAGGATTGGATAATTTGTTTTAATTCATTATATTGTAATTTTTCAAAAGTTGTTTGATTCATTTCCTATGCTCCTCACTATGAGTTGTTTCATATTCATACATGAAGACACCTACCTATTAGATTTCAATGAAGCTATATAAAATAGACATAGACTTTCTACAAAAGGGGAAAAACACAAAAAGCTGCGGGAATGCCGCAGCTTTTACAATTATAAGGCTTATGTAAAATGTATACAGATTGAAATAAGCTATACAAAATAAGTATAGAAAACCCGTAACAATTACACGCTTTATAAAGTATAGTAGGCATCTTCATAGGTAATAAAATAAATTCACAACAAATAAAAGGTGAAAATTCCGAAGAAAATCCCTCTCGTTACTAAATTTATTTCATTTTAATTTCTCCTATTTAGAACCTACTACACTCACAAAGACACCTCATTATATATTTTTAAATTTTTTCATCGAAATCTAATATAATGAATGTACCATGCTACGATGAAAAAGTAAAGTCAGCATATGAATGTAGTATTACACTTCACACCATTTTATTATTTTCAATAAATAGTTTATTATGGTATCTTTTAAGGTTAATGGGCGTTTTGATTTTAAAATGCTCAATGGTTGAAGCGGAGCCCCGTCACTCTCCCAACCGGAACGAAAATCAAACCCTCATAATAAAGATGAAGTCAGGAGGACATGATGTATAAAATACTAATCGTTGAAGATGACATTGATATCGCCCAAACATTAAAAGTCCAATTAGAAAAATATCGCTATCAATGCCTCATTGTTGAAGATTTTGAAAGAGTGCTTGACAATTTCCAAGAATTTCAACCTCATCTTGTCTTAATGGACATTAATCTCCCTGCTTTTGATGGCTATTATTGGTCTCGTAAAATAAGACATGTGTCGAATTGTCCGCTTATGATATTATCGGCTCGAATGAGTGATACCGAGCAAGTTTATGGCATCGAAAACGGCGCTGATGACTTCATTACAAAACCCTTTTCACTCGAAGTGGTACTGGCGAAAATAAATGGGCAAATCCGTCGAATATACGGTGAATATGCAACCGATTCCCAAGCGCGCATTATAAAAAAGGGTAATACAACATTAAACATCGATACAGTCAGACTTCGTACAAATGAACATGAGGAACTCTTAACTGTAAAGGAACTTCGCCTTTGTTCAATGCTATTTGAAGCCTATCCAAATGTCGTGACTAGACAACAATTACTTACAGCCATTTGGGATGATGAGACATTTGTCGAAGAAAACACACTCACTGTTAACATCGTAAGACTGAGAAAAAAATTAGACTCCATTCAATCCTCACTAGCGGTCATTACAATTCGTGGTATTGGCTATCAGTTATCGGAGGGCCGTACATGAAGCTATTTTTAAAAGATCATGTCAGCATTATTGCCCTATATATAATTTCGTTTGTTGGTCTACCTATTTTGATTCAACAGCTGGATGGCTTTGAAAATCATACCTTCTATTTCACATTTTTGTCTAGCTTTCTATTAATCGTCTTGTTGTATATTCGTTATTTACGTCGTAAAAAAATGTATGTACATATTGAAAGTGAAGCCCTACAGACGGAAGAGTTCTTGATTTATCATCCATCTGGTCCGTTTGAAAAAGCATACGCTAAGCAATTGCAAGCGATACAAGCATTGCTTCAATCACAAGAAGAACAATTCAAGCAATTTTCACAGGAACAGCAAGTCATGATTTCGCATTCAGTTCATCAAATGAAAACACCTCTTTCTGTCATTCAATTGCTCATTCAATCCAATCAGTGGAAGGATGCAGGCTTACTTGTTGAATCGCAAAAAGTGAAAACGCAATGCGACAAGCTAAACTTCTCTTTAAATCAATTGCTAACATACAGTCGCTCAACTAATTTATTGGCAGATTTAAAAATAGAGCCCATCTTGCTGAGAAATGTTATACAGGAAGTAATCAACGATTTAAAAGATTACTTCATTGAAGAAGAATTATTCCCTAAATGTACGATACAAGACGACGTACTGCTCTATTCAGATCGTAAATGGCTAAAGGTCGTCATATATCAGCTATTAAGTAATGCTGTGAAATATGGTGAGCGCAATTCTTCCGTCATCATTCATTATGAAAATGGGCACTTACTTATTAAAAACACAGGGGAAGCAATTCCTGAAAACGAAATAGCACGTGTCTTTGACCTTTACTATACTGGGTCGAAAGGTCGCATAAAAGGCGAATCAACAGGAATCGGCCTCTATTTAGTAAAACGAATTCTCACAACTTTGGACCACCCATTCAAATTGCAGTCCGCAAATAATGAAACAACTATCACTATTGATTTTTCGAAAAGCATAAAAGTAGTTTAAAGATAAGCTTAGGTGGAGGCTCGCCGCTTACACCCCGTTGTTTTGAATGTGGCAATTTTGTCATATTGCTGTCATGTACTGCGATTTATGGGGTTAGCATGTGTATCTATACTAAAAGTAACGAAAGATACAGAGGAGTGAAAAGCTAATGTTCAAAACAATATTAAATGTTAACCAGCTTAAAAAGGAGTATTCTGGAGAAATAACTTATAAAGTTTTAAAGGGAATTGATTTTCAAATGTCTGAAAATGAATTTGTCGCGCTTATGGGACCGTCTGGTAGCGGTAAAACTACATTCTTAAACTGCATCTCTACAATTGATCGCCCAACGAGTGGTCTCATTACTATCAATTCAAAAAATCCTTATGAACTTAATGACGATGAATTAGCGAAATTTCGTCGGAATGAACTAGGCTTTGTGTTTCAAGACTTTAACCTTGTTCATACATTAACAGTTGAAGAGAATATTTTATTGCCCTTGGCGCTCGACTCTATGAATGAAGGCGAAATGCGTAAACTGTTAGCAGACGTTGCAAAATTTTTAGGCATCGAAGAGATATTAAAGAAGCGTACATTTGAAATTTCAGGTGGACAAAAACAACGTGTGGCAATTGCGCGTGCTGTCATTCATGAACCAAGTTTATTGCTAGCCGATGAGCCTACAGGTAACTTAGATTCAAAAGCAGTAAATGATGTCATGTCACTATTTGAATCCATCAATCATAACTTAAAAACAGCTATTTTGATGGTAACACATGATGCATATGTCGCAAGCTTTGCACAGCGCGTCGTATTTATTAAAGATGGTGCACTTTATAATGAAGTACATCGGGGTAAAAACAAGCAACAATTTTACCAAGAGATTATGGACACACTTGCATTTTTAGGTGGTGGACAGCATGAAATTTAATGATATTATCGTTCAAAATATTTTACGTGATAAATGGACGTACATTTCATACTTTCTAAGTAGTGTATTCTCCATTTTAGTGTTTTTCTTATTTACAATTACGACATTTCATCCAATGCTGGCTGAAGTCGATACATCTAGTTCACTAGGTCTTACAATGATGTTTGCAAGTTTTTTCATTTATTTATTTTCGTTTATTTTTATCATTTACTCGCTTTATGCTTTTTTGAAAAAGAAAACAAAAAGCCTTGGCGTATTTATGATAACTGGTGCTTCCATGAAGCAGATTCGTACGATGATTTTTAGAGAAAACATGCTTATCGGGGGTGTCTCTATTGTCACGGCAATCGTGATTGGCCTTATTATTTCCCCATTATTTTTAATGGGTGCAAAAAGAATGTTACAAGCGGAAAGTTTCGGGATGTATGTACCGTCCCTTGCAATCATCGTAACGGTAACCCTTTTCACCATTTTGTTTCTTATTGTTTCTAAATTCATGACACGCTTCATTAATCGAGAAGAAGCGATTCAATTATTAAAAGCAGATGTTACGACAGAAAGATTAATTACCCCCGCTCCATTCAGACTATTACTCTCGGTAATCTTTTTTGGAATTTTTATAATCCCTGTAATCTTGGATTTGAAATGGATTTACACTTTAGGACTAATTTTTTACATTGGCCTGTTCTCTAGCTTTCTAATCGTAATTTATCTCATTGTTACACAAGGCACTTTATTGGCGATCCGCATTTTAGAAAAAAGTCCATCTTACTTTAATAAAACAAACATGCTTTTTGTTTCGAATTTGAAAGCTAAAGGCCGTTCACATGCGCACCTTATATACTTATTGACGATATTGTTGCTCGGTGTATTTTTATGTACAAGTGTTTTATATATTTCTTACTACGATGTGAAAGAGAAATCAGAATCATTATACCCATATAGTTTCCAATACACGTCACTTCCAACTAGTACACCGGATGCAGAACGAAAAAATGTTGCGTTTATAGAATCAACTCTGAAGAAATCAGGTAATTACGATCGCTATTATTTTTCATTCAAAGATGATAATGAGTCACGAATTGGCTTTATTTCAGTTTCAGATTATAACAAGCTCGGTTTGTTTGAAAAAATCACTTTGAAGGACAATGAATATTATGTTGCGGCCGGAAATTATGGCGTCCTTCCAAATATTGAGGGCATACACAAATATGACTTACCTAAACTTCAGTTTGCTGGACTGGAAGAACAAAACATTTTAACTTCCGGTCTTGAAAATGTATATTATGTAGTACCTGGTGCAGTTTATAAAACGATTGATCTCCCTGTTTATAAAGTATTCGCTTATGAGCTTGAAAATTGGACTGAAAAACTGAATGTAACCGAACCGATTTTAGCTACTCTCAAGTCTGCTGAACCAGGTACGTATTTACTCGCGTCAAAACTTGATTTGTACTTAACCGAGAAGTTTATAAAAAGTATCATGTTCTTTATCGGATTTATGCTGAGCCTTATATTTTTAAGTGCAGCTATGAGTATTCTTTACTTCTACTTACAAACGTCTATTGAAGACGAAAAGGCAAAATATTTGGGTATCAGAAAGATTGGCCTTTCTGTGAAAGAATTAGGTTCTGCAGTGACAAAAGAGCTGGCAATGCTCGTTTTCATCCCATTTATTTTTGCAAATATTCTTTTGGTGGTCGTTACTTTTGGAATGCGAAGTAGAATTTCAACGTCATTTTATCAGATGACTGCGGTGGGAATTACGTTATTTTTACTACTATTTATAGTTAGTTTTTTAATAATCCGTCGTAGTTATTTAAAAAAATTAATAAATTAGCACATGAAAAGCTCCTTTTTAGTGGATTTGGACGGCTACTCCCCGTCTTTATCCATTAAAAAGGACTTTTTTTATTTATGTGCGAATCATGTATAACTAACTACTTTCCAACTAAAAACGCTTCCGAATAAAAACCATTATCAAAAATATCGATACCGATAAAATCTCGGATGAACATATTTTCTTGATTTAGCACATCTGCAAAATGGAAATGAACATTTTTTGCTTTTGGATGAGAAATCGTTGTTTTGATTTTTTCATCCGATAACTGGAAAGCATAATATACTGCTCCGTCTTCAGTTAACTTTTTTTGAAAAATATGCGATTCATCTGCCATTGGACGAATTTTTTCAGCCGCTAGCCCTTCTAATTCAATACCGACAATATTCCATTTCTTATCAAAATCCAGTAAAAATTCATGTGCTCCTTCTTCATCTAAATCACCTGTACAACGGATATCGATGTCATTCCGTTCAACTAAATAAATATAGCCTCTCTGTGCATCTTCTGAATATGTTACTTGTACTTGCATGTAAGCTCCCCCTATAATTGTAAAAACTTTTTTAGTGCATCCATTTGTTGCATCGCCTGTGAATAGCCCATGTCATAATTCGTACGCATTCGTGTTTTATCTTTTTCAAAACTATTTAGCGCTTCTGTAGGACGGAAAATAAATGCCTTGCCTTCCGCTTCAAGTTTCTCACAATATTCGAGGGAAGCATTATAATGATCCGCACGTTTTTGCATACTTTTCACTAGATTAGGATAACGCTTTGAAAGTAATTTCATGGCCCATCTACTCTGTCTATCCAGCTCTTTTCGATAGCCTGTTGGACGCGTTAATACAAGTACATGCTTGTCAAACCCTTGTTCTATGCCATGTTGAATTGGAATAGGCTCTGCTAATCCCCCGTCATAATAGGGTGTATCATTTAATTTTATTTCAGGGAATAGCACTGGAATAGCGCATGTCGCACGTAGCATCATACACTCACGGTCCATCGCTTGCGCATTCATGTACTCCACTTGACCAGTTGTTGCGTTGGTCACACCAAATTTAAGCATGCCATCATACTTTTGATACGTTTCCCAATCAAAAATATCCAGCTCATTTGGAATGACATTATAGGCAAAATCAAGCCCAAACAAACTTTTTTCTTTCAGGAAGTTTTTCCAGCCCATATAGCGCTTATCATGGCGGTAATCCATCAAGACACGTAAAGAACGTTGCTTTTGTTGTGACACATAGGAACACGCATTAATAGCCCCTGCCGAAATTGCCACAACGTATGGCATCATAATGTCCTGCTCTAAAAATGCATCGAGCACGCCAGACGTAAACAGCGTTCGAAACGTCCCACCTTCTAATATTAAACTCGTATTCTCGACATTCACCTGTAACATTTCATCACTCTTCCGCTCAATAATCTACTTCTAGTTTACATGATTAATTGATAATTACGAAACTTTTATCTCCAATTGGCGTTCGAATTTTTTAGGAGGCATGGAAATGTTTAACTATAATAATCATATGAAATACAGATCATTATATTTATTACTATGGATTTTTTGTCAATGGCTTGGCGCTTCTGTGATTTGGCAGCATCCATCATTTGAGCAATACCTGGTATATAAAACAAGAGTTTCGATAACCCTAGTGCCGCTATGCTTGGTTTAGCACCATTATTTGTGTTAGCCTATAGCGTGATGGCTGCTGTATTTATTTTCGTTGTCAGCAAATTATTTGGTACAAAAAAGCGTCTCCAAATTTAAAGGATACGCTTAGATTTTTAATTATAGGCCTACTTTTACTATCTTTATTTCTTTGATATAAACGCTAATTACTCTAGCTAATAAACTGATCCATAGCATACCAAGTAATACTAATAATACTCCGTCGAACGACCATTCAAAAAATGAATCCGTTATTTTTAATATTACACAACACAAAAGGCTGCAGCAATATGCCACAGCCCCCATACTATTTCGCTTGTTTTTTCTTATAAAAAATCGTCACTACTACTAGTACAAGTAATGTTGCTTGTCCGACAATTGTTTCGATTGTTGGATAAAAGCCGATAAAACTGATGACTGGCATGCCTTCTAGTATTGTGGTTGAAATTTTGTTCGTTAATTGTAATGTATGCAAGCTAACGCCAATAATTTTGAATGCCAAGACGTAAATTAATACCGTCGCCACCGCAAAGAATTTATGAATTGGCATTTTCCCACTCGCTTTCAATAGGACAACAGTAACAATTGCTAACAACACAAGTGCGACCACAATGCCTAGCACAAATTGGGATGTTTCCATTTTCGGGGCTATCCCTGCATAAAACACCAGTGTTTCTGCCCCTTCGCGGAACACAGATAGGAAACTAATCGACGCCATTGCTACTACAGAACCACTTGAAATGGCATGCCCCATTTGCTTGGAAATGTATCGATTCCAGCTTGTGACACTTGATTTACTATGTAGCCAAATGCCCACGCCAATCATCATAGTCGCAGCTAATAAACCAACATAGCCTTCCATCACTTCACGGTTCGTATCAATCGTCGCAGAGTTGAAAATTGTC
>JAVWKG010000057.1:12567-19271 GCA_036638655.1 Lysinibacillus sp.
CTGCAATTGCTGATAATAAAATCCCAGCAACAGCACCGAAATATATCCATTTACGCATATTTTTTTGGCCTGAATTCTCTAAAAATGACACGAGTGCCAAAATAATAAGTAACGCTTCTAAGCCTTCTCGCAGTAGAATTAGAGCCGAATCCCAAAATGTATAATCCGTATCACCTTTAATAAGCTCAATTTCTGTACTGAATTTTTTCAGTTTATCTTTTATATCTTCAGCCTCTACTTCAGATTTCAATAGACTACTCACAAGTATTGGCATATCACTTTCGATTTTCGTATAGAGACTATTACTTCGCGTCGAAATCTCCAACTCTACACTCGGCCAGATTGTAATAAATTCACGGATTTTTTCGGATGCAGCCTTATAATCACCTTCATCAATGAAGCCATTCGCCTCATCAATATAAGTGATCAATGTATCTAATGAATATTCACCTTCAACTAATTTAGCTGTTTCTTCACCAGCCACGAAATCTTCTATCGTTTGCTTCAATTCATCATACTGCGATTGGATTAAACGAATATCCGTTTCCTCAGCAGAAAGAGAAATACGAATGAAAGCCATTTGCGTTTCAATTTGACCATACATTGGAATACTTTGTTCACGTACGGGCCGTTCGAGTTTATTCCATTTAATATTAAAATCTTTATAAGCAACATCAATCGCTTTCACATCACCACTTGCAAGCACTTCTTCAAACGCTTTCATGACCGGCTTGAATTTTGCGCCAAATTCTGCGCGTTGTGCCGCTTCATCGATTGGATTTTCAAGCTTTTCTAATGTACGCAGTGCATTCGATAATGCGGATAACGCCGTTAAGCGTTCTTCCTCCGATGTTGCTTTCACCGCTTGTGCCAATACGTCATCAACCTTCGCTTTCGCTTCGATTTCCTCCGATTTTATAGATGTCCAGTCTGCTGAAAACTGCTCCAACGCAAGTTTTGCCTCAGCTTCCTTGTTCTGCTTCGTATTCATGAGCGCATCACTAATGGAAATATATAAGTGACTATAGGACTGCGCTGCTTGCACCGGCACAACTGCCAACACAAATAAGAGGGCAACGATTAAACTATAACGCATTAAAAAGTGCTTCACCTAAATAACTCCCCTTTTGAACACCAGGGAAGCAAGCAAAGACAGCACTGCCTCGATGTGTAATGTATTCATTCATTTTATCCATACGACCTAAACTATTTTGGACGGATGTAAATTGTGCTGGATCTTTTTGAAATGATAAAAATAGCAGCCCTGCATCATGTGTCCCCGTATTCGTCATCACACCAGACGCATATGAATAAGAGCGACGTAACATACGAGCCTTCGATTTACGGGCAAGGTGCACATGCGATGTATCTGGCATAATATACGCCCCTTTTTCGTCCTTAGCGTCGACATCAAAATCTTCAAATTCCTTTGTCTTGCCAAACGCAGCACCACTTTCTCGATAACGACCAAATGTAGCTTCTTGGTCTTTTAGTGATGTACGATCCCATGTTTCCAAATGCATTTGAATTTTGCGGGCAACTAAATACGAACCGCCTTTTAGCCAGCCTTTATCTACCCACACGACCTCTTTTAAATCTTTTTCATCGGTTATCGAAGGATTTACTGAACCATCCTTAAAAGCGAATAAATTACGCGGTGTACCTCCCGCTGCTGGGAACGAGTTAAAGCCCGCCTGAGACCATTTTATTTCGACTTTTCCAGATGCCGCGCGTACTAAATTACGGACCGCATGAAATGCTACTTGTGGATCATCTGCACAAGCCTGGATGCAAATGTCACCGCCTGAAAACTCTTCTTGTAGTTGATCTTTCGGAAAGTGCGGTAAATTTGCTAACTCAAAAGGCTTCAATTTTGTCATATCTAGCTTATCGAATAGCGTTGGCCCTACACCGACAGTAATTGATAGATTCGAAGCATTCAAACCCTCTGCCTCACCCGTATCTCCGGTCGGCACTCTCGTATTTGTCGTTAAATCTACCATTAATTCACCATTCATTAAACGCACAATAAGGGGTGTCCATTTTTTAAACAACGCTTGCAACTCTTTCTTAGAAGTTACTAAAATAGTTAGAGAGGCGAAGTAAATATGTGTTTGGACAGGTGTGAGTATACCTGATTGATGTTTACCATAAAAACCCACTTTATTGATAGCCGTTTTACTATCAGCTACAGGTTGAAACACATCATAGCCCATCGCCTTTAAGACACCACCGAAACCAGAGGCACCAATGGCAACACCCGCTGCCCCAATACCTGTTAGTTTTAACATGTCACGGCGAGAAATTTTTTTATCGATCCATTTTCCATCATTTGATATTGTCATTTTTTATCACTCCAAAATAATTCCCATTTGACTTAATGGCTCACCAAGTTGGTTGACTGCTGTAGCTAATGCTTTTGTATGTTCCTCTGTTAACTCTTCGTATGAAATATAGCCACCATTTGCTGTTGCATGCTGTGCTAGTAAATCATCGACTGCCTTGAATTTTTCATCTAGTGTGGCAACTAACTCTTTATCTTTTGCTTCTAATTTAGTACGAAGAATTTCAAAGATTTTTTCTGCTCCCTCAATATTGGCTTTAAAGTCATAAAGGTCTGTGTGTGAGTAGATTTCTTCCTCACCCGTAATTTTTGATGTAGATACTTCATTTAATAAATCTACAGCACCCGTCATCATTAAATCCGGTGTCACTTCAACTGTTTGCACAAGTGCATGTAATTCTTTTGCATCTGCTAATAGTTGGTCGGCAACCGCTTCATATCCAGTAGTTGTGTTTTCCTCCCAAAGTGCATATTCAAGTTTATGATAACCAGTCCATTCTTCTTCGCCTTTTCCTTCCTCTTGAATATCCGCTAAACGTCCATCGATACGCGGGTCCAAATCACCAAAGCTTTCAGCAATTGGCTCTGAGCGTTCAAAATACATACGCGCTGGTGCATAAGCTGCCTTTGCACCTTCAATATCCCCTGTTTTAAATAGGTTGACAAATTTTTCTGTTTCAATCAAAAATGCATCCATCTGCTCTAATGCAAAATCTTCGTATGCTGTTAATTCAGCGCTTAAATCAATTTCTTCTATCCCCTTTGTTGCTGGAGCATTATCTTTATCTACTTTTTCCGTGTCACCACAGCCTGCCATTAAAATACCGCCTGCGATTAAAACTGATAGTAATGATTGATATTTCATGTAATGTACCCACTTTCGATAGTTTTATATCGATAATGATAATCATTATCAACTTAAATTACAAGAAGTATTTTTTTTATGAAAAAGCCTCCAACATCCGTCAGAAATGCTATTTTATCCGTCTCACTCCCTCTATCTGATGAATTAGACTGTCAACATCCCTGTGCTAGTACGTATCATCCTATTTTCAATATCATAGTATACAAATATGACATATGAAGGGGTGGTTGTGATTGAGAATTCCAAATACCTAGACTTTTTGTCCAAGTTTGGCGTTGGGGGTGCACACCCTGGAGGTATTAATCTAACAAAGGCAATATTTAAGAAAGAGAATGTTAGCAAGGCTTCTCACATTTTAGATGTAGGCTGTGGAACAGGTCAAAGTGCTGCTTATTTAGCTAACAAATATGGAGCTAACGTAACTGGCATAGATATTAGCGCTATAATGGTAGCAAAAGCCCAAAAGAGAATGAAAAGCAAGCGCTTACCAGTAAAAATAATGGAAGGTTCTGTCGAAAATATTCCGTTACCGAATGACAAATTTGATTTTATTATTTCTGAGTCTGTACTTTCTTTTGTCAATAAACAAAAAGCACTGCAAGAGATTTTTCGTTTATTAAAGGTCGGCGGTCGGTTCATTGCCATTGAACTGACAATTAAGCGACAACTCGAGGCAAAGACCGAAAAGGAAATTAAGCAATTTTATGGATTTGATTCGTTCTCAATGAAAAATGATTGGGTCGCTCTATTTGAACATGCTGGCTTTAAAAATATTCGTATACAAAAAAATAAATCCATCTCTTCAATACCCGAATTTCATTACTCAGAAGAGATTGAACCTGAACTTCATGAAATCATGGAAAAGCATTATGAAATGCACTCAAAGTATCATGGGGTATTAGATTATAGAATTTATTCATGTTCGAAATAAGTCGCGCTTACATTTGTTTAACAAAAGTAATAATTTTATATCTGATAGTTTGCCTCCGGTTAATAACACCCTTCCTAATTGAGATGAAAAAAACAGGAGACTTGTACATAGACAAATCTCCTGCTCATCCTGTATTTAAGATATATTTCCGATAACTACAGCCTGGGGGACCGTAATTAATGAAAACTGTCTTCTTTTACTTAAGCTCAACAATCAATTCAATTTCAACACATGTGTTAAATGGTAGCTCATTTGCTGCAATGGCAGAACGCGCATGACGACCATCTTCTCCAAATATTTCTATTAACAATTCAGAAGCTCCATTTATTACATATGGTTGTTCCACAAAACCGGGTGCTGAATTTACAAACGCAAGCATTTTAACAACTTGTTTTACTCGATTTAAATCGCCAATTTCAGCCTTTATAGCAGACAGGCAATTTATCATCGTCTGTCTAGCCGCTTCATAACCTTGCTCTATAGTAACATCACTACCTACTTTTCCTTCATAAAGTAAAACACCATTCACTCGACAATCTTGCCCGGACGTGTAAACCAAATTCCCTACTGTTTTAGTTGGCACATACGCGGCAACCGGCTTTGGACATTCTGGAATTTCAATTCCCATTTCTTTTAAAATATCATCTACATTTCTCACTTAACATCTCTCCTATTCATTCGATTGCGCCTCGGCATATTGAAACTATCATTTTTTTGATTTAGTAAAATTTTGAACTCTCTCTGATTCATTTACATACGGAGCAAACGCTCACTACTATTTTGTTGAATAAAAGTATTTATGATAGCTTGATCAAGCAGCCACATTTACTTGAAGTATGTTTTTTATCTTTTGTCGTTAGTTTTCCATCCACGAATACATATTGTATTCCCTCAGGAAACTGTGCTGGATTTTCGTAAGTCGCTTTATCTTCCATATTCTCCATATTAAATAGAACAATATCCGCTTTATATCCTTCTGATAATACACCACGTTTGCCTAAACCAAACCTTTTCGCTGGGAAAGACGTCATTTTTCTAACCGCGTCTTCAAGCGTAAGTACTTTTTGTTCTTTTACGTATTTATCTAACACTCTTGGAAAAGTCCCATATAATCTCGGATGAGGCTTGCCTGTATAGCACGTCAAACTGTCCGAAGCAATGAGGGAGTTCTGATACTTCATTACTTGTTGCACATCACCTTCATCCATATGAAAATAAACTATACCGATATTACCATCTTCCTCGATAAGTAAATCGAATGCTTGATCTATTGGATGTTTTCCATTCTCATTTCCTATAGCCTGAATTGACTGACCCTCATACTTCTTCAAATCAGGGGAATTTACAGAAGAAATAATGACACTATCCCAACCAGTTGAAGCTACTAAGTTATCCCAGTCTTCTCTTTCCTCAGCTAACTCTTTGCGGATTTTCGCTCTTTCCCCACTATCTTTCAACCTACTAATTATGGCGGACAAACCACCTTCAAGTGCCCAAGGTGGCAGAAGAGTTGTAAGCATTGTCGAACCAGCTGTATACGGATAAACGTCACAAGTCACATCCATTCCGCGGCTGCGCGCATCTTCAATCATCTCCATTGCCTCGTTCACTTTCCCCCAGTTTCTCTTCCCAGCGGCTTTTAAATGACTAAGATGAAGTGGAATACCAACATTTTCAGCAATCCATAGCACCTCTTTAATAGAGGGAATCAAGTTATTTCCTTCCCCTCTAATGTGCGTCGATAAGATCCCATTATATTTGGTTACAACTTTACATAGCTCAGCAATCTCTTCTTTATTTGAATAACTTCCCGGTGCATAAAGGAGACCGATTGAAAGCCCGATAGCACCTGCTTTCATCCCCTCTTCAACGATGTGCTTCATTTCTTCTATGTCCGCCTTACTAGCTGGTCGATTTTCAAATCCCATAACCGAAATTCTTACCGAACCATGCGCAACGTAAGAAGCTACATTTTCCGAAATCAAGCTACGATCCAGCTCATTAAAATAGTCGCTAATCGCTTCCCATTTCCACTCCTGATGCGCTTTCCCAAGAACAGGTTCTACATATTTTTGTAGTTCTTCCCTATATAATGGATTGACAGGAACCGGCGCTAGACCACAGTTTCCAACTACTTCTGTCGTAACCCCTTGCTGCATCTTTATTTCGCTTTCTGGAAAGTCTAAAATCATCAAATCCGAATGACAGTGACCATCGATAAATCCCGGGGAAATAAAGCTACCTTTCGCATCAATTATTTCATTTGCCCCTACGATTCCATGACCTATAGAAACGATTATGCCATTTTTTATACCAACGTCACCATTAAACCATGGATTTCCAGTACCATCCACTATTTTTCCATTTTTAATAATTGTATCTAACATTTATATCCCTCCTCCATCAGTGAAATTAAACATTTACACGCGTGTTGATTATCCAATTTCCACCATAAATACTTGAAGCAGCTTGATTTCCGCTACGGGTTGCTCGCTTTCCGCGGGGCGAGCGGTGAGCCTCCTCCGGGCCAACACGAAGTTGATCATGAAGCCGTTGCCACATGG
>JAVWKG010000058.1:0-18235 GCA_036638655.1 Lysinibacillus sp.
TAGATACTTTATGTGGAATTTCCTTTTTCAGTGCCCTCGAATGGAGAGTCACGGGGTCGTAAAGACACTTGTAAAAAATGTATACATTCTTATCATTTAAAAAAGACTGAACAGCTTATCTGCTCAGTCATTCTTGTTCTTTATTGTACTACTCTTTTGGTGCTAAAAATGATTTCTCGTCTGGATAAAGACGACCCAGCATTTCATCGTATGTATCATTACCATAGTCAAAGCAACGACGCACACGTGAAATAGTTGCTGTACTAGCACCCGTTTCTTTTTTAATCGTTTCATATGTTTTCTTTAAACGCAGTAAATGCGCAACTTCAAAACGTTGTGCTAGTGATTGGATTTCACTAATCGTGCATAAGTCATCAAAAAATTTGTAACATTCTTCAATATCATTCAGCTCTAGTACAGCTTTAAATAATTGATCTGTTTGATGCCCTCGAATTTTTTCGATTTGCATACGTTCTTCCTCCTCTTACTACTGTGTTTTAACGGAAGCTGCTAAACCTGGTGATGTAGATACAAAATGAATCCACGATTGGCCTGGAACAAGTTTCACTAGTTCACCTGTTTCTTCTACAGCTACTGGGATGCCATCTTTGTTTGCCCATTTCACCTCGCGCATATAGCCGTTTTGGAATACATATGCATTACCACCTGAAGTTAAATTAATATCTTGACGCCCTACACTATCAATTGTCTTTTGCTCCATTTCAAAAAATAGTACATTTGATAGTTTCAGTGCTTCACCTGTTAGCATATCCTTCGTTGTTACACCACCTGATTGTCGTTCATAGTCATTACCTTCCGGATTGAACAAATACGTATTTTGAAAATACTTACTTTTCCCAAAAGATACATCAATTTGGTTCGTTTCAGTTCCTATTTTAACACTATCTTCTGGTTCATAAAAAGCCTGAAGCACTTTTTTACTGTAATTCATTGAAGCGTTAACCTGTTCGGCACCTTTCATGATATTTTCAGACGTTATATACGAGTTATGTGGCGCTACTCGATCACTAGAACGTTTAAACAATGTGCCATCATGTTGCATGCCATTGATATTATCTACAACGCCTTTTTCTAGCATGCTTTTCGCTTCCTCACTGTAACCGTGCGCTACATAAAAAGCATCTAGCCCTTTTGATAAATTTATAAAATATGAGCGAGCACTTCGGACAGGTCCAACTTTTTCAGGTAATTCACTTTGATAAACAGCTAAAAATCTCGTAACATTACCTTCCGCTTCCATTTCATACACCATATCTGCACTAGCAAGCCCTGATTGAGGACGAGCTTCCGGATGATTATTAACTGTAATCATAATTGGACGTTGTGTTACTTCCTGCTCTACCTCCTCACCAGTTAATGGTGCATAAAATTTTTCACTTTGTTCTACATTGCCCTCATCACCGACTATATCGCTTTTCTCCCCGTCAGTTGAGTCCTTCGTACAGCCTCCGATTAGTAATGAACTCATCGCAATAGCTAACAGTAATTTCTTATTATTTATCATCGTATTTTCCCCCTTTTAGCGCATAACTGCTGGCATTAGCAGTGTATTTTTCATCACATCAAAAATGCCCTTTGGTGTTACTCGAATATAAGGAAGATGCGTTGATTGTAAAAATAATAACGAATAAATAGCATCCCCAAGACGGTAACCTCGTTCTGCTAGAGCTTTTTTCAGTGCTAATTCTTTTTCGATTAACGACTCGATAGGTCCATCATGTAAAATACCGCCAATCGTCAGTGGAATTGCTGCCACTACTTCCTCATTTTCCACAAGGACAATGCCACCACACATGGCCTTCATTTCCTCAAATGCTCTTTGCATATCTTTTTTACTTTTCCCTATTAATATAATATCACCTGTATTGGAATACGACGATGCGAATCCTTGAACATTTGTAGCGAAGCCTTTAATCATTGTATTCACATGCCATTTACCATGACGATCAATGAGCATTAAATAGCTTTCATCATGACTATTAAGTTCATTTCTTTTTACGAGTGTTGAATTATAAGGCTTCGTAATGACATCATTAACCATTTCTATTCCAAACGGCATCGAGAACTGTAAATCCTGATCTGTTAAAGTAAAGTCTATATGAAATGGCTTAAAAGCGGAGTAATCGACTGTAGCCAAAGAATTTACCCTCTCTCCATCACGCTTTAACCAAACCCCTTTTGACAATACGCTCACCGGCACTGGATGCCATTCATCTTCTAAAATATTTAGCGTTGCAAATCGACCCGTTGCTATGAATCCATGTAAATTCGACATATTATAATAGCGTGCCACATTGTAAGATGCCATTTGATACGCATCAATAGGCGCAACACCAGCATCCAATGCTACTTGAATACATTTATCCATCACACCATCCTGATGGAATGAAGGCGTAGAACCATCAGTCGTCATCATTAAATGATCGAAAATATTAAGCTCTTTTTCTACAATTCCTTTTAACAGATTCGGTAAATCCGGACGAATAGATGAATGACGTAGTGTCACAGCAAAGCCTTGCATAATACGTCTTTCCACTTCCTCCACAGTCATTGCCTCGTGATCGCCATCAGCTCCTAAAAGCTTCATACGTGCAAGCGTACGTTCAGACGCTCCTGGAAAATGCCCTTCAATCTTTTTCCCTAAGCCTTTTGCCATTTGCATACGATAAAGCATTTCATCGTCACCATGTAGTAGACGAGGCCAACCTGTTAATTCGCCCCCTAAAACAACATCATCACGTTCTAACCACTCTAAAATCGATGTATTAGAAAAAATTTCTCCCTCGTGATCCATTTCTGTTTGCGAATCAAACCTTGTCCACCAATAAAATGAAAACGGTAATTTTTTTAATTCATCCAGCAATGCAAACGCTTTCTTATTTTCTAAAGCTAAAACAAAGGATAGGTTATCTGAGATAAATGTAGTTGTCCCTAGTTGTGCACAAAAATCAGCAAAAGACTGGGGATTATACAATTGAAATGGATGTACATGCGGCTCAATATAGCCTGGTACAATCGTCTTTCCTTGGCAATCAACTATCTCTGTCCCTTTTACACTTACCGGCATTTCTAAGCCCGTGTAAACAATTCGATCATTCAAAATCCATATATTACCGACAATCCACTTTTTCAACATACTATTTAAATAACGAGCATTTGTTAGCACAATTGTCGGCGCTTTTTTGCCGTCAATTACCGCCAATTGCTGTCGTAATTCATTGATTTTCCAAATAGGTTCAACCATTTAAACCCTCCCCTTCCTTTATACACCCACAACTTACTAAACATTAACTAGTGTTTTTCAATAAAACTGTCACATACTACTACGGCATGCAACTAAACCGAATGGTATAGCCCGCATGTTTTATGCGTTTACCCTGTTTTAATCGTAACATAGCACTTTCATAAAACAAAGTGCACCCCAATCATTTTCTCAACAATATAAAGGAGGTACAAAACAATTGCCCCAAGTTAACCTAAGTGAAAGAAATGCATTTTGTCGCTTTATGATTGGTACAACATTAACCGCATTTGGTATTGCAAAAGTGTCACGCAATCCCGACTGTATGAGAGGCCGCTTCATGATTTACTGTGGCGCCATGAAAATGGCTGAAGGTGTCACCAAATTCTGCCCTCTAAAGGCAATGATGAATTCAAATATGCAGTCAGCGATGTCATGTACTATGCAAAGTATGCTCAGCGAGAAAAGTTCTATGAGCTCAGAAGAAATTAGTAAATTGATGAAAGATTTTTCAGCAATCTTTTCAAGCGACGATAAAGCAACTACTTCAACCACTGATCATAAGCAAAATACATCAGATAATAATAATTCTACCAATAAAGCCCAAAATCCTTCTTAAAAAAAAGCTATTGACTGCTAATTCCCAGTCAATAGCCTTCCCTATTTTCATTCGAATGTACGCCAGCCGATATCTTTACGGAAGAAAAATTTATCCCACTCTTCAGTAGCTATACCTGCATATACTTTTTCTTGAGCCTCTTTTAATGTCGCTGCTTTTGCACCTACTAAAAGCACTCGGCCACCATTACCAAAAAACTGACCATCAACTTGTTTCGTACCTGCATGATAAACTGCATGTGACGTAGAAAGTGCATCTAGATTTGGTAGTGCATTGCCCTTTTCAACATCTCCAGGGTAGCCTTCCGCTGCAATAACTACACCGAGCATTGCTTCTTCAGACCATTGTAAATCGAATGGTTGTTCATCCATTAATGCCATCATAAACGCACCAAAGTCAGATGCCATACGCGGTAATACAACTTGTGTTTCAGGATCGCCGAAGCGTGCGTTGAACTCAATTACTTTTGCACCGTTTTTCGTTAAGATTAAGCCCGCATATAAAATACCTGTGAACGATACCCCTTCTTGCTCCATCGCTGCTACTGTTGGCTCAACAATTTCTTTATAAGAACGGTCTACAACATCCTGTGCAATTTGTGGAACTGGTGAATAAGCACCCATACCGCCAGTATTTGGCCCTTTATCGCCGTCGTAAGCACGTTTGTGATCTTGTGCAATTACCATCGGATAAATTTGACCTTTATGCACAAATGACATGAATGAGAATTCTTCGCCGTCTAAAAATTCTTCAACGACAACGCGAGATGATGATTCACCAAAGCGCTGATTGCCAATCATATCTTGTACAGCTTCAATTGCTTCTTCCTCAGTCATTGCAACAATAACACCTTTACCAGCAGCTAAGCCGTCTGCCTTAATAACGATTGGTGCACCTTGCTCTTTAATATATGCTACTGCTTTATCAGCTTCTGTAAATGTCTCATGTGCAGCAGTTGGGATATTGTATTTATTCATAATATCTTTTGCATATGATTTACTACCTTCAATTTGAGCTGCTGCTTTCGTAGGACCAAACGCACGTAAACCACGCTCTGTGAAGAAGTCTACGATACCGCCTGCAAGTGGTTGTTCAGGACCAACAAAAGTTAAAGCAACTGCGTTTTCCTTTGCAAATTGCACTAACGCTGCGAAATCCATTGCGTCAATTGCTACAACTTCTGCATCATTGCGCATACCGTCATTACCCGGTGCTACAAATACTTTCTCAACAGATGGTGATTGGCTAAATTGTTTGGCAATCGCATGCTCGCGACCACCACTTCCGATTACTAATACGTTCATAGGGATTTCCTCCTCGTTGTAAGTAAGACCGAGATGAAAGTACATCCCGGTCTTACTTTGTCTATATGTTTTTTATCTTCATAAGTGAATTGTTCTAACGTCGCTACAGGCGGACGCATCCCCCAGATAAGTACCAATCCACTTCCAACAATGTAAGTTATAGAAATGCTCATTAAAAGATTAACTCAAGCATCAGTCACAAAACCGTTGCCACACAGGATTTTGCTTCCAAGTTTCGCTATCCACTATTTTTAATTGTCTCATTACCAGAAGTCAGGGATGATATCTGATGATGAATATATAGATTTAACATGTTGGTTGATTGGAGTGGAGATTGGACGCCCCCTGGAAAGCGCCCAGTCGGAACGGAAATCAACTTATAGTTATGACGATGATTCTTTTAATTAATGTTTGAAATGACGTACGCCTGTGAATACCATTGCGATGCCGTATTCATTTGCTTTGTCGATTGAATCTTGATCTTTAATAGAGCCACCTGGTTGGATAATTGCTGATATACCTGCTGCTGCTGCTGCTTCAACAGTATCGCCCATTGGGAAGAATGCGTCAGATGCTAATGACGCACCTTTTGCTTTTTCTCCTGCTTGCTCGAAAGCAATTTTCGCTGCGCCCACGCGATTCATCTGACCAGCACCTACACCTAAAGTCATTTGTGCATCCGTTACTACGATTGCGTTCGACTTTACATGCTTCACTACTGCCCATCCAAGTTTTAACGCTTCCCACTCTTGCTTTGTTGGTTCGCGGTCTGTTACTACTTTGATGTCTGCTTCTGCAAATCCATTGCGGTCTGGTTCTTGCACTAGTAAACCACCTTCAACTGAAACAACGTTAAATTTATCTTGTTTCTCTTGTGCAAATGGAATTGTCATTAAGCGAATATTTTTCTTCTGTGTTAAAATATCAAGCGCTTCTTGCGTGAAAGCTGGAGCAATAATAATTTCTAAGAAAATATGGCTTAATTTTCCTGCTGTTGCAGCGTCTACTTCTTGATTCAACGCAATAATGCCACCGAAAATAGAAGTTGAATCTGCTGCATACGCTTTATCGAATGCTTCTTCTAAAGTCGTACCTGTACCAACGCCACAAGGATTCATATGCTTTACAGCTACAGCTGCTGGCATTTCGAATTCCTTCACAATTTGAAGTGCGGCATTACCATCTTGAATATTGTTATATGAAAGCTCTTTACCGTGTAGCTGTGTTGCATAAGCTAAAGAGAAATCAGAACTTAAACGTTTTTGGTAAAATGCTGCTTTTTGGTGAGGATTTTCACCGTAACGTAAGTTTTGTTTTAATTCATAAGTTAATGTTAAGCTTTCTGGGAACTCTTCTTCTGTTAAGTGATTAGAAATATAAGAATCATAAGCCGCTGTATGACGGAATACTTTTGCAGCTAGTTTTTTACGTGTTTCAAGAGTTGTTGCGCCATCAGTTTTTAATTCTTCTAAAACTTTAGCGTAGTCATTTGCATCAACAATTACTGTTACGTATTGGTGGTTTTTCGCTGCAGAACGTAGCATTGTTGGACCGCCGATATCAATATTTTCAATTGCATCATCCCATGTTACATTAGGCTTTGAAATTGTTTCAACGAATGGATATAGATTTACACATACGATTTCGATTGGCTCAATACCATGCTCATTCATTTGAGCTTGGTGGCTCGCATCGTCAAACTTCCCTAGTAAACCACCGTGAATCATTGGATTCAATGTTTTCACACGACCGTCTAAAATTTCTGGGAACTTTGTTACTTCATCTACTGCTGTTACTGGGACATTATTGTCTTGTAACATGTTTTTCGTACCGCCTGTTGATAAAATTTCATAACCTAATGCGACTAATTCCTTCGCAAATTCTAAAATACCAGCTTTATCTGAAACACTAATTAATGCACGTTTTGTCACAACGAAATCCTCCTATTTTGTCTCACTTTAGAATGTCTAATTGTGTGGATGTAGATCGTTGTTGAGTGACCTACACCACTACAATCTTTGTTATTTCAATAGTTGTTGTAATGCTGTTGTATACAATGAATGTTCTTGCTTGTGAATAGCTGCTTCTGTTGCTTCGCGGTCACCAACGACTACCGATACAGCTGCCTGTGCGATAATCGGACCTGTATCCATTCCTTCATCAACAAAATGAACCGTTACACCCGTTACTTTGACACCATGATCTATTGCTTGTCCGATGGCATCTTTACCTGGAAAAGATGGTAATAATGAAGGATGAATATTGACGATACGTTGCGGATAAGCCGCTAACAATACTTCGCTAATTAAGCGCATATAACCAGCGAGTACTACCCACTCTACGCCACATTCGCGTAATGCCTCAATAATAGCAGTCTCGTAATCTGCTTTAGAAGCAAACTCTTTCGGACTTAACGCTAAAACCGGTATATTAAAGTTTTCGGCACGAGTTACAACAAAAGCACCTGGCTTGTCTGTGACAACAAGCTCCACTTTCGCATTTACCTCGCCTCGTTCAATTGCTTCTTGAATCGCTTGGAAATTACTGCCGCTGCCTGAAGCAAACACGGCAATTTTAGTTGGTGCAGTCATTACACTAAACTCCCGTCATGTGAGCCGTTAAATACAACACCTTCACCTTTCACAACGCGACCAATTTTGTATGCCTTTTCACCATTTGCTTCTGCTGAGGCAATGACTTTGTCCGCTTCTGCTGCTGGTACAGCTAATACGAATCCAATTCCCATATTGAAGACGTTATAAAGATCTTTGTCTTCTAATTGCCCTTTTTCTTTTAAGAACTCGAAAATACGAAGTACTGGCCAAGAACCTAGGTCAATTTCAGTTGCTAAACCTTCTGGCATCATACGAGGTAGGTTTTCATAGAAACCACCACCTGTAACATGTGCACAACCGTGAACGTCTGCCGCTTTTAAAGCTGCAAGAACAGGTTTTGCATATAGTTTAGTTGGTACTAGAAGCGCTTCTCCAATTGGACCTAAATCCTCAAAGCCTTCTACAACTGCATCTACTGCATAATCATTGTCAGCGAAGACAATTTTACGTACTAATGAATAACCGTTTGAATGCACGCCACTTGAAGCAAGACCAACAAGTACGTCACCTTCTGCGATTTTTTCACCCGTTACGATTGCTGATTTTTCACAAGCACCTACTGCAAATCCTGCTAAATCGTACTCATCTTCTTCATAAAGACCTGGCATTTCAGCTGTTTCGCCACCGATTAAAGCTGCACCTGATTGTACACAACCGTCGGCAACTCCTTTAACGATTTGCTCGATTTTTTCAGGTACTGCTTTGCCTAGTGCTACGTAATCTAAAAAGTAAAGTGGTTCTGCACCTTGTGCCACAATATCATTGACACACATAGCAACGCAGTCAACACCGATTGTATCGTGCTTGTCCACCATAAATGCTAATTTTAATTTTGTCCCAACACCATCAGTACCTGAAATAAGAACAGGTTCTTTTAGATTTAGTTCTGACAAGTCAAACATACCACCAAAGCCACCGAACGTACCCATCACACCTAGACGGTTCGTGCGCTCCACGTGAGACTTCATTCGTTTAACGGCTTCATAGCCTGCTTCAATATTTACACCTGCTTGTTCATATGCTTTTGACATGCAGAGTTCCTCCTTTAATGAAATACGCTTAGCGTAACAATTCTTTTTCGTGCGGTAAGATTGTATCTGGGAAAATTTCAGTTGGATATTTGCTTGTGAAGCATGCTAAACACAGTCCACGATTTTCATCTTCATATGGGCGAGCAATGGATTCTACCATTCCATCTACACTCATGAATGTTACTGTATCTGCGCCAATTGCTTCTCTGATTTCTTCAACACTATGACTAGAAGCAATTAGCTGCTCAGCTGTAGATGTGTCAATACCGTAATAACAAGGATCAGTCATTGGTGGTGAAGAAATGACAACATGTACTTCCGATGCGCCAGCATCTTTTAACATTTTAACGATACGACGAGAGGTAGTCCCACGTACAATTGAATCATCTACCATAATGACACGCTTATCTTTTACAACTTGGACAACTGGTGAAAGTTTCATTTTTACGCCACGCTCACGTAATTCTTGCGTTGGCTGAATGAAAGTACGACCTACATAACGGTTTTTAATTAAACCAAGCTCGTAAGGAATACCACTTTCCTCAGCAAAACCAATAGCTGCAGAGATACTTGAGTCAGGTACACCTGTTACAACATCCGCTTCTATATGTACGCATTCGCGTGCAAGTTGTTTCCCCATACGTTTACGGGCCATATGCACATTAATACCATCGATATCAGAATCCGGACGTGCTAAGTACACATATTCCATCGCACACATTGCGCGATTTTCCATATCAGCAAAACGATCAGACTTTACGCCTTCATCGTTAATAATTAATAATTCACCTGGTTCAACAGAACGAACAAACTCTGCACCGATTAAATCGAATGCACACGTTTCAGAAGCTACGACCCAACCATCACCAAGCTTACCCAGAGCTAGCGGACGTAAACCATGTGGATCACGTGCTACAAGCATTTCATCTTTCGTCATAATTAAGAATGAATATGCACCCTTCAATAAAGACAGAGCATTTTTTACTTTCGCACGGAATGGCGAATGTGAACTTTTCTTAATTAAATGCGCAAGTACCTCTGTATCAGAGCTTGAATGGAATATACTCCCTTGGCGCTCTAAATATTGTTTTAAGTGATTGGCGTTGACTAAGTTACCATTATGAGCGATAGAAAGGCTACCAGTTGATGAGTGGAATAAAAGTGGTTGTACGTTTTCGATACCACCACCGCCAGCTGTCGTATAGCGCACATGTGCAATTGCCGCTTTGCCGCTAACCGCCTTTAGTTTATCCTCATTAAATACATCATTTACTAGACCTTCGCCTTTTACCGCACGAAGGTGCTGACCGTCAGTTACGACGATACCAGCTCCCTCTTGTCCACGATGTTGAAGTGCATGTAGTCCGTAATAACTAAGGTGTGCTGGACTTGAGTTACCCCAAATACCAAACACCCCACATTCTTCGTTTAAGCCTCTGAGTTCAGCAAGCATGGGATTGCTCCTTTCCAATTAGAACGGAATTCCTCCACTGCACCTTGTACAAGCACACCGTTGTCACCGTTGATTGTTAACTGTGAGTCATCTGTTACAACACCAATTTTTTGTGCGTCTTTCACAGTTTCTGCGAATGCCGAAGCATTTTCTTCAGACACTGTTACAACAAAGCGCGATTGTGTTTCACTGAATAATACAGTTGTTGCTGAGCCAGATAATGTTACGTTGATACCTAAGCCAGTTGCGCCAAATGTTTTTTCAGCAAGTGCTACTGCTAGTCCACCTTCTGATACATCATGGGCAGAAGCTACAAGACCTGCTTTAATCGCTTTTAATAAGTCATTTTGACGAGCCACTTCAACCGCTAAGTCGATAGCCGGCGCTTTACCTGAAATCACACCAGCGTTTAGTAATTTTTGAAGTTCCGATCCACCGAACTCAGTTTTTGTCTCACCAAGTACGAATACCACATCGCCAGCTGATTTTACGTCTTGCGTTGTTACGTGTGCTAAGTCTTCTACTAAACCTACCATACCAATTGTTGGTGTTGGGTAAACTGCTTCACCAGAACGTTCATTGTAAAGAGATACGTTACCACCGATAACTGGTGCATTTAGTGCTGTACAAGCAGCTGCGATACCATCAGCTGATTTTTGGATTTGCCAGAAGATTTCTGGTTTCTCTGGGTTACCAAAGTTTAAGCAGTCTGTTATAGCAAGTGGTGTTGCACCAGTTGCTACGATATTACGAGCCGCTTCTGCTACTGCAATCGCACCACCCACTTCTGGGTCAAGGTAAATATAGCGAGAGTTACAGTCCGTTGTCATTGCAAGACCTTTGTTCGTACCACGTACACGGATAACAGCAGCATCAGAACCTGGTGCAACAACTGTCGATGTACGTACTTGGTAATCGTATTGATCGTAAACCCATTCTTTTGAAGCGATTGTTGGCGCTTGAAGAAGTGCGTTTAACGTTTCTTTATAGTCTGTTATAGCTGGCTCTACATTTTCCATCGCTTGGAATTCAGCGTAGTAAGCTGGCTCAGCAGATGGCTTATGATAAACTGGTGCCTCTTCTGCAAGTGCGTCTGCCGGTACATCCGCTACTACTACACCGTTATGAATTAAACGTAATTGTTTGTCATCCGTTACATGACCAACTGCTACTGCGTCTAAATCGTATTTTTCAAAGATTGTTTTAATGTCTTCTTCACGACCTGCTTTTACAACAAGTAACATACGCTCTTGAGATTCTGAAAGCATCATTTCGTACGCTGTCATACCTGTTTCACGTTGAGGAATTAAATCTAAGTTCATTTCCACACCAGTGCCTGCTTTAGAAGCCATTTCTGCTGAAGATGATGTAAGACCTGCAGCACCCATATCTTGAATACCAACTAATGCGTCAGATTTTACAACTTCTAAACATGCTTCAAGAAGAAGTTTCTCCATGAATGGGTCACCAACTTGTACTGCTGAACGGCTTTCCTCTGAATCCTCTGATAACTCCTCAGATGAGAATGTTGCACCATGAATACCATCACGACCTGTTTTTGCCCCAACGTACATTACTGTGTTACCTATACCTGCTGCAACACCTTTTTGGATGTCTTTATGGTCGATTAAACCAACACACATTGCATTTACAAGTGGGTTGCCTTCATAGCAAGGGTCGAACTGAATTTCGCCACCTACTGTTGGAACCCCGATACAGTTACCGTAACCTGCGATACCTGCTACAACTTCTTCAAATAAGTACTTACCGCGCGCTGTTTTTAACTCACCAAAACGTAATGAGTTTAACATTGCGATTGGGCGTGCACCCATTGAGAATACATCACGTAAAATACCGCCAACACCTGTTGCTGCACCTTGGTAAGGCTCAATTGCTGAAGGGTGGTTATGTGATTCCATTTTAAATACAACCGCTTGCTGATCACCGATATCAACAATACCAGCGCCCTCACCAGGTCCTTGTAATACTTGTGGACCTTTCGTTGGGAATTTGCTTAACACTGGTTTTGAGTTTTTGTAAGAGCAGTGCTCTGACCACATTACTGAGAAAAGACCGATTTCAGTCCAGTTTGGTAGACGACCTAAAATTCCTTCTACCATTGCAAATTCTTCGTCAGACATTCCCATACCAGCGTATAGCTTTTCGCCTTTAATTTGCTCTGCTGTTGGCTCAAACTTAGTTGTTGACATGATTTTCCCTCCACTGCTTTACAATTGATTTGAATAGATCTAAACCGTCCGCTCCTCCAACTAATGCGTCTACTGCACGCTCTGGGTGAGGCATCATACCTAATACATTTCCTTGCTCATTTACAATTCCTGCAATATCTTGTAACGAACCATTTGGATTTTCACCTGAATATGTGAAAACAATTTGGTTATTCGCTTTAAGTTTCGCTAATGTTTCTTCATCACAGTAATAGTTCCCTTCGCCATGTGCGATTGGTACGTTAATTACTTGACCTTGTTCATATTGATTTGTAAATAATGTGTTGTTGTTTTCTACTTTAAGTTGTACTGTACGGCACATGAATTTCAGGTTTTTATTGCGTAATAATGCGCCTGGTAAAAGACCTGCTTCCGTTAAAATTTGGAATCCGTTACAAACACCAAGTACTGGCTTGCCTGCTTCAGCCGCTTTTTTTACTTCTGCCATAATATTAGATTGGTTCGCCATTGCGCCACAACGTAAATAGTCGCCATAAGAGAATCCACCAGGAACTAAAATACCATCAAATGCACTTAAATCAGTTTCTGTATGCCATACATATTCTACTTCTTCACCTAGTTCATCTTTAATAGCATGATACATATCGATATCACAGTTTGACCCGGGGAATACAAGTACTGCAAATTTCATGATTAGTTAGCCTCCTCGACTTCGAAACGGTAGTCTTCGATTACTACGTTAGTTAACACTTTTTCACACATTTCTTTTACTAATGTATCAATGTCACGTGTTGAATCACTAATTGTTAATTCAAGGTATTTACCAATACGTAAATCTGCGACCTCATTGTAACCCATATTCACTAAAGAACCTTGTACAGCTGAACCTTGTGGATCAAGAATGCTCTCGCGTAATGTTACGTAAATTTTAACTTTTTTCATTTTAATTTCCTCCAAGTCTAGTAAGTATAATATTGTAAACCTCAGTTAGATCTCCTAGATTACGACGAAATACGTCCTTGTCCAACTTTTGCTTCGTATTAGCATCCCACAATCTACACGTATCAGGTGAAATTTCATCTGCTAGAAGTACTTCACCGTTTGCATCTCGACCAAATTCTAATTTGAAGTCGATTAGCATTACTTGAACATCTTCAAAGATTGGTTTTAAAATACGATTTACAGCAAGTGCCCCGTCATAAATAGCCTTTACTTCTTCGGGTTTCGCAAGATCAAGCACATCAATATGCTCAGTGGTGATAAACGGATCTCCTAATGCGTCGTCTTTATAATAGAACTCGACAATCGGACGCTTTAAGGGTGTCCCCTCATCAAAGCCTAATCGTTTCGCTAAGCTACCTGCTGCGATATTACGAACAACAACCTCGATTGGAATAATCTCTACTTTTCTCACTAATTGTTCTGTATCAGACAATTGTTTTATGAAGTGTGAGGCAATTCCGTTTGCTTGTAATTTTTCGAAAATTACTGTTGTAATACGATTATTTAAAATGCCTTTACCCGCAATTTTTGCTTTTTTCTCACCATTGAATGCAGTTGCGCTATCTTTATAAGCTACAAAGAGAACATTGTCATCTTCTGTTGCATATAATCTCTTTGCCTTGCCTTCATACAAAAGTTGTCCTTTATTCATTTCGTCATTCCCCCGATTTTAACTTAGTCCAAGACGTTCAAAAATCATATCAACATGTTGTAAGTGATAGTTATAGTCGAAACAGTCATCTAATTCTTCCTGTGATAAGTAAGAATTGATTTTTTCGTCTGCATCCACTAATGTACGGAATTGTACTTGCTCATCCCAAGCTTGCATTGCACGTAATTGTACTGTGTCATATGCTTCCTCGCGTGCTAACCCTTTATCGATTAAAGCGAGTAAAATACGTTGAGAATAAATAAGTCCAAATGTACGTCCCATATTACGTTTCATGTTTTCAGGGAATACTGTTAAGTTTTTCACGATATTACCAAAACGATTTAGCATATAATTTAATGCAATTGTCGCATCTGGTAAAATTACTCGTTCAGCGGATGAATGTGAAATATCACGTTCATGCCAAAGTGCGACATTTTCATACGCTGTCATCATATAACCACGAATAAGACGAGCTATACCGACCATGTTTTCAGAGCCTATTGGATTGCGTTTATGCGGCATTGCCGAAGAGCCTTTTTGGCCTTTCGCAAATGACTCTTCCACTTCACGTGTTTCTGACTTTTGCAGCCCGCGTATCTCAGTTGCAAATTTTTCAATTGAAGAAGCAATAAGAGCAATAGCACCTAAATACTGTGCATGGCGATCACGCTGTAAAGTTTGCGTAGAGATTGGTGATGCTGCTAGCCCTAATTTAGTACATACATATTGCTCCACACGTGGGTCAATATTTGCGTATGTTCCAACAGCACCTGACATCTTACCTGTTTCAATCACTTTTGCTGCTGCATCAAAGCGTTCTAAGTTACGTTTCATTTCCTCAAGCCATAATGCTAACTTCAAACCAAAAGTTGTTGGTTCCGCATGTACGCCATGTGTACGTCCCATCATGACTGTGTACCTATGCTCTTTTGCCTTTGCTGCGATTATGTCGATAAAATTCACGATATCTTTTCTTAAAATCTCATTAGCCTGTTTAATTAAGTAAGAAAGCGCTGTATCAACTACATCTGTAGAAGTTAGTCCATAATGCACCCATTTTCGTTCCTCACCAAGTGTTTCTGATACGGCACGTGTAAAGGCCACGACATCATGGCGTGTTTCTTGCTCAATTTCCAAAATGCGATTTACATCAAACGAAGCATTTTCTCGAATTTTCACAACATCCTCTTTTGGAATATCGCCAATTTCCGACCATGCTTCACAAGCTAAAATCTCTACTTCAAGCCAAGCCTGATACTTATTTTGCTCTGTCCAAATTTCGCCCATTTCTGGTCTTGTATAGCGTTCTATCATCGCGTATCTCCTTCTATTCTGACCAAATACCAGAATACTCGATTTCTTTTAATGTTTCCTCTAGATCATTTGTCATGATCGTTACGTGACCCATTTTGCGATTCACTTTCGCTTCTGATTTTCCGTAAAGATGCACTGACCAATCAGGATATTTTGCAAGCGAGTTACTAAGTGGCATTACATGCTGGCCTAGGACATTCACCATAATAGATGGTGCCCATAGCTGTGGTTTGCGTAGTGTCCAACCACAAATCGCACGTATATGCTGATGGAATTGCGATATGTTACATGCTTCAATTGAATAGTGTCCTGAGTTATGTGGTCTCGGAGCCAATTCATTAATAATAATGTCGCCATTTTCTAATACGAACATTTCAACTGCAAGTGTGCCGACAAGTTTAAGGTGATCTGCAATTTTCATCGCTTCTCTTTCAGCCTTTTTTGTTGTCTCATCTGAAATACGAGCCGGTACAATTGTTTCGTGTAAAATGTGATGAACATGAATATTCTCACCAACCGGCTGACAATAGCTTTCCCCATTCCCATTCCGTTGAACAATAACAGATATTTCCTTCACAAAAGGTACAAAGCCTTCTGCAATACATTGTGAATGTGTAAATAACTGTTCCGCTAACGGTAGGTCCTCTCTGGAATTCAGTAATTGTTGCCCTTTACCATCATAACCACCCTGTGCCGTTTTCACGATACTCGGGAAACCAATTTCATCAATCTTCTCAACTAATTCTGCGTACGTGTTTGCCACTACATAAGGGGCAACTGGACAATCAGCTTCTGCGATTGCTACCTTTTCCGTTACACGATTTTGTGTAATACGAACAAGCTCTGCTCCTTGTGGTACGTACGCCATAGAAGATAAACGTTTTAAACCTTCATAATCGATATTTTCAAATTCAAATGTTATTACGTCACTTACTTCAGCAAGTTCCTCTAATGCAGCTTCATCATCATATTGAGCAACAATGCGCACATCTGCGACTTGGCCACAAGGTGAATCCATAGCTGGCTCTAATACTGCAATTTTAAAACCAGCTTCTTTTGCAGCTAGTGCCATCATTCGACCTAATTGTCCACCACCGATGATACCAATCGTTTGCCCAGGATAGATTATTTTCGTCACACCAGGTCACCTGTGCTTTCCAATACTTGTTGCTTTGTTGTCTCACGTCTTACTTCAAGTCTATTCGCCAACTCTTCGTCAGTAGTAGACAAAATTTGCACTGCAAGCAAACCTGCATTTGTCGCTCCGGCTTTCCCAATTGCAACAGTTGCAACCGGTACACCACCAGGCATTTGAACAATTGACAATAGCGAGTCCAGACCATTTAATGCTCTAGATTGAACAGGTACTCCGATTACAGGTAAAGTTGTCTTTGCAGCTACCATTCCTGGTAAATGCGCTGCACCACCTGCGCCTGCAATAATTACTTGAATACCACGTTTGCGTGATGTTTCGGCATATTCAAACATTAAATCTGGTGTACGATGTGCTGACACTACCTTTTTCTCATATGGTACTTGTAGCTCATCTAAAATATCGCATGCATGTTTCATTGTTTCCCAGTCACTTGAACTACCCATAATGACACCGATTTTCGGATTCATGAATTGTCGCTCCTTTTAAACGATTAGAAAATGATTGATACTTGTGCAATTCACTATTCTTCAATAGTACACTGCTGTTCTTTTTAATTTATACACAAAAAGGTCCTCAAATAAACTACTCTCTACAGTACACGTGAAAGCGGCTTACTTAAGGACCTTAATTGAAAAGATTTTGCAGATACTAGCATCTGTATACACACCTTCCCGAAACATTCCAAAAGTTGCTTTCTCGCATAGTCTAGCATTTACGGTGCCAGGTAGAGACGCTAGAGCCAATCCTCTAGCATATATGTGAGACTTAAATGTTTTTCCTTATCACATTTTAACAATAGACTGCGTTATCGTCAATGCTAAAATGCGAACGATATATTTTAGTCAAATGAGATTGTTCGGTTTTCGGTCAAATTTATTCTTATTCTTCTAAGGACACTGCCTTAAATTTTATTTTTTGGCGTAAATACGTCGGTTCTCCATTTACTAAATGGAACATCGGCTCTTCTTTTCGCCCTACAGCCATATACCCATCCCTCTTCATTCTTTCTAAACATTGCTCAATCGTTTCATTTTCTTCTACTTCATACCACATTTGCTTTTTAGACAAGTTTTCCCTTCCTTCCACTTACCTTCATTTTCTCATACTATAACATGTTAAATTTAAATTATCTTGCTTCATACAATTTTTCTTACATTAGATGAAAACTGATTGAAACTTTTTAAACGAATGCTAGATATCGGAAGTTTCAGCAAAACATTTAATTATGAAGATTTATCTATACTTTATTGTCAGTGAATAGTAAGCTATAAGCTTTTTTGTTCTTTTTCAAATAATTCTTGTATATAATCGTACTCTAATAATGTATTTGTTGTTTTATAGAAAAATCCGTCATAACGAATTGTGTCTTTGCTATTGATAGTACGTGTTTGTATTTCATTTCCCTTTTGATCATAAATGATAGTAGTAAAACTAAATCCCGTATAACTAATGGAGGATTTCCCCCACGTCCTTTTTTTACTTTAGACGCCTTAACTTGGGGTTAGTTTCCAGTTAGCTAGGGTAGATTTCTGTTGTAATAGGGATGTTTTATTTATACTGTTTAAAATGTGCATCTTTAATGCATGCAAAAAAACAGCCAGCATATAGCTGACTGTTTTTATCTATTGCTTAGCAACG
>JAVWKG010000059.1:0-17960 GCA_036638655.1 Lysinibacillus sp.
CATGAGCTGATGACTGACGAGGAAGACAGACATATCACATTCGGAAATTACGACAGCGTATCACTAGAAGATGATTTATACGCAGTAGCAACAGATGGCAATATGAATTATTTCTTTGGGGTCGACAGTATACCGTATAAATTTACGGATGCGGGAACGAGTTGCTTTGACTTTACATTCTGCAAGTCGGAAATCAACGAACCTGGAATGGCAGCTGCACGAATTAAAGGAAACAAATCTAAGGTTATTAAAGAAATAGAGCGCTGATAGCGATTTACAGGTATAGGTGTAGAAAGCTAAGAAGAAATTTCTTAGTTTTCTCTACAGAAGGGAGGTTTTTTGTTGTCATCACCAAGTCAATCAGGTGCTAGTTCAATCGGAACTACATCTAAGAAACGCACACAAGTAAAACCTGAAGGATTTCAAGATGTGGAATCTCTTGTGAAAAATATTTTTGAAGGAAAAGGTCAATCGTATTATGAATGGCTGCATCAAAAGCATCAAGAAGTAGTGCTGGAATTTAATTTATCTCATAAAGAACGTATCGCATCACTTGCGAAAGGAGCTGATTAATTTGCAAGATCTTATGACAACGATTGCTAATGTTACAACGGATGTTAAAAAAGTTGCTCCCGTATTAGCGGGGCTAATCGGTGTGGTTATTGGTTTATTATGGACGACTGCGAAAGACGCACAAAAAAAAGAACAGTACTCAGCTTGGTTAATCAATGTGGGCATTGGTTTTGGTATTGTGTATTTAGCAGCATCTCTTGTAACGTGGTTCAGTGCAAAAGTAGTTGGATTTAGTTAAATTAAAATTATGTGAGGAGAATCTGTACGTAGCTTATGTTACGACATGATTCTTTTTTTTTTACTTTTTAAGAAAGGAGGCGAGCTGTCATTCTTAGGAAATTAGTAATTCGTTTTAACACGGACGGTGACTTCTATAGAGAAATCGATGAAGAACGAAATTATTTCTTGTCTGAAGCTGAAGAAGTGGTTGAAAAGATACGAGCTCGACTAGCGAAAGAAAAAAGAAATGTTTCTCCAAAGCCATTTGAGTTTTGGATTGACGGACAATTGGCAGTAATAAGCCAGGTCTATTTTGAGAAAAAAGAAAGCTTAGAAAAGCAACTAGAAAAAACGATACTCACGTTTGATAGCTGGGATGAGGACATTCGATATAAATATGTGAATGCCTTAAAGGAATACGCAGAGGAAGAAAGGCAGTTGTTTTTAAATCGGGAATTTCATGCATTTGCAGTGCGTTACGATCAACTGTTTGGCTTATCTTCCTATGAACCTTTCGCTATAAAACTCGATATTAAACATTTGAATCAACTATATATTGCTATACAAAAACATGTGACGACAGGTTTTTATTCAGAATTAGAAAAAATCATGGGGGCAATCCGTATAGGCATTGCAAAAGTCGTAGCAGATGCTGACCAACGAGAGCATGTACAGAAGCAAACAGATTTTCTAAAACAAAAACAAGTATTAGAAGATGAAGTGCTTGGAATTTTACATGCAGAAGAAACGTATAGAATCTTTATTCAATATGTAGCAGCGTGTTTTCAATCTGTATCTAGTAATCGAATTGATGCAATGTGTCCGCATTTTAAGCCTTATCAACATTTGCAGCAAGAATTGTTTAAGCATGTAGCGAGGCAAATTAGCTTTTCGAAAGCTTACGATATGCATGTCTCTTTGAAGAAAGAATTAATGGTAAAGTTTGATGCTATTTTGGCGCAAGGGTTTGCCCTAACAACAGATGAAATGGTGGAATCCCTTGTATTAAGTCCAGTCATTCAAAGTACTATCGATGATGTGAAAATTCTTCTTAAGAGCGAGGTGAAGGAGGGTGAAGGAGAAGCAATCCCTGATTTATCGTAACGTAGAAGAAGCATTAACGGAATTAAATGCTGCAGATAGAGGTCGTTATTTTATTTGTACTTGTCCGGAATGTCAGGAACAAGAAGCATTTATTTATAAGAATAATATAAATTTTATTCAATGCAATCGTGAAAGCGAATGTGGAGAACGCTTGTTGTTACGTTATGAAGACAAAGATACAGATTTGCCTTTTTTGAAAGAACAAGAAAGAAACGGTTTGACTAGAGCGCAGGCTACGCAATTAAAAAAGTATTCGGACGTAATGAAACTGTATCTATACAATATGGAGAGTAAAGCGCTTGATAGTGGTTACCGAGGTCTTTCCAGAGAAACAACTACTCCTTTTATTGCTGATTTCATTCATGAGCAAGGTGTGCAGCGTATGTTTGAGTTTGGAAAAGAATTGTTTCCAAAGGATTATTCGAAAAGTAAGTGGATGTGTCAAAGGAACATTGTCATGCCGATTTTTGGTGAAGATGGGCTTGTAGATCGGGTGCTACTACGTTCCTCAATTGATACACAGCTTGAACCGAAAGAGATACAGTTAATTGTTAATCCTTCAAAAGATGCTAGAGATTTCTTTGTAGATATTCCGTTAAATGCGAAAACCATTGTGATAGGTGAAGCATTATTAGATACGTTGTCTTTTCGAGAATTGGATGAAAAAGTAGGGGTCATGGCTTTGACTGGTGCAGCGAAAACCAAAGGACTGTGTGACTATTTAAAATCCAATCAAGAATTGTGGAAAGATAAAAATTTTGTAATAGCGACTGATTCTGATGCAGCAGGTCAAAAGGCTGCAAGTGCTATTGAACAGGCGCTAGAGGAATTAGGAGCTTCTACAGTGCGTTTTCCTTTCCCAAAAGGTATAGAGGATGCGAATGCATTTTTGACGGAAAATCGAGCAGGTTTTACAAAAGTGTATTCTAATATGTTATATGAATTTTCGAAAGGAAGAGTGATAGACAAGCGTAAAGCCTATCAGTATGAACCTTAAAGCGTTAGAAAGGAGATTGGTAGCACAAGATGACTACATTAATGAAGTGGCTTGTGGTGGGAAGTGTGACAATTATTTTCGTATTATATCTAGTATTCAGCTCATCTGTTCAAAATATTACAACACGTACATTGGCTGAAACAGATGTAGCCATGCACACTGTTGCCGCAGGTGCTATACGAACAAACTTAGACACAAGTGGATCTTTGGAAAGAGATGTCGTTTATATTGATAAAGAAGAAATCGTTCAGAATTTGATTGAGGACATTGCTAAAACGCAAAAAAATCTATTGTATGATGTTAAATTTGACTACGCATTTGTAGACGCTACTGGTAAAACAACTACTGTCGATGAAAAAATACGCGGGATACAGTACCGTATGCAATATTTAGATGAAAAGGGCGTTGTGAAAGGAACGGCTGAAAAACATTTGGCGTTGAATCAAATGAAATAAAAGCACTCACCAAAATTGGCGAGTGCTTTTATGATGGCAATTTAATTTAAAAGGGAAAGGAGATTTATGTGAATGTCCGAATTGAAGAGTGCGGTTTTTGGAATGGCTCTTTTTGTGGGCGTTATCATTCCTTTTTTACTCATGATTGGTATAGACGCTTTACATCAACACGCTTTCTTAAAAACAACAGCTGAAGTTTCAGAGCTGGTGAAAGAAGAAGGTGGTGTATCCAATCATGTAAAGAGTGTAACGAAGAACTTAGAAAAAAGTGGCTATAACATTACCTATTCGAAACCTAGCGTCGTCCAATTTGGCGAAGAGATAGTTATTCGTTATCAGTATCAATACCGTGGCGTTTGGGAAAAGAAAAAATTAGATACACGTAATAAGGTTGTAGTAAAAAAACGTTCAAGTACGAATGTTGGAGAAAACCCTGGTGGTGACAATCAAACTAACAAAAAAACATTTTCTGTGACGACAGCTGAATCCCTTAAACCAAACGAAGAATATACGTTTACTATACCAGGATTAAAGGAACTACAAGGGACTGTTTCGGATACAGGTGATGTCGAAGTAGTCAAGGTAAACGGAGATAAAGTAACTGTGAAAGTATCTAAGGGTGCTATCTCAAAAACGGTGCAAACAGGTGGGGAATATATACCAGCGGATACGAAGTGGGTAAAGTTTTCAGATAAAGGTCTCTCGAATGCATATTGGAGAGGTCCAATATATCCATACAATAAAGATGGATATGTAGGTACCTTAAATTTTGTTAAGTTTTCTGGTACAGCTAAAAGTAGAATGGTAGAGGCTATAACTTTTTGTGTTCATCGTGATCGATATGGAGAGTATGTTTTTAGGAATGGGAAATGGGAGCAAACTTCTGCAAGTCGTGCCTGTACGTCAACATTAAAACACAACTATACTGAAAAAATAGGGGGAGAAATTACGTGGGTCGGGACATTGAAGGATTATACCGATAATATGTTTTCTGAACCATTAATTGTAGATGAAAGAGAAACGATTATGAATCCACAAGAAGGAGATCATGCCGACTACGATACGTATTTGGGAGAGCGTATTTTTACAGGTTTAGTTTATGATAAGTCCTCGGGCACCATCAGTTATGACTATGAAGGGATGGCCGCACGTGCAGAAAAAGATACACGAACATATGCCGATTATTATAAATATAATTTAATATTTGAATATATTGCAGATCATGATTAAGGATTATGAATCTAATAAATATAGATAAAATACGTTCTTCTGTAGTAGCTTAGCTACTTCGTGAGGAACGTATTTTTTATGAATTTAGAAAGAAAGGAGAAGAATATTATGTATGAAAATAACTATTTAGAGCGCTTATCGAATCCGAAAATGCTTTTTTTATTTTCGATAGTTTATCTAGTGGTCATGTTTTTTGTTGCAAATTTCGTACTTGGTTTTTTACAGGCAATACTTGCTTCTATTCAGCAGTTTGAAACGGATGCGAAAAGTGTTTCATTTACACTTGATTGGCGAAGTACTTTTAACTTCCAAGGTGATTGGCTTAGTTTTTATATAGGTTTTACGATAATCAGTGCTATTGGTCTTGTGAAGTTTATTTATAATATGCGCATGAATTTTGTGAATTTAAACAAAGGGCAGCACGGCACAAGTGAATTTGAACAAATGCGGGAATTAAAAAAGCAATATAAAGTTATTTCAGCCGCAAAAAAGGAATATGACGGAGATGGTGGTGTTATTATTTCAGCTTTGCAGGAAAAGGGGCGACCATATCGTTTGTTGATCGATGAAGGACCGATTCATACGATGATTATAGGGATCACTCGGTCAGGTAAAGGTGAAACATTTGTATTTCCTATGATCGATGTACAAAGTCGAGCGAAAAATAAGCCATCTCTAATTATTAATGATCCTAAGGGAGAATTAGCAGCAGCGAGTTATGAGACGCTAATTGAACGGGGCTATGACGTATATGTATTTAATTTGATTGAACAGCATATGGGGATGGGATTTAACCCATTGCAATTAGTTATAGATGCTTGGAAATCAGGGAATACAAGTTTGGCACAGCAGTATGCAAATAGTGTGGCCTTCATGTTATACAATGATCCAAATGCAAAAGATCCGTTCTGGTCAAACTCAGCAAAATCATTAGTAACAGCTATTATTTTAGCCATGACTGAAGATGCTACTATCACAGGAAAAGAAGACAAAATTAATCTGTATTCGGTAGCCAACTTCTTATCTTCACTTGGAAGTGATAATGATGAGGAGACCGGTGATAATGCACTTGATTTATTTTTCAAAGCACGAGATGAAAATAATCCTGCTCGTATGATGTATGCAACAAGTAACTTTGCGTCAGGGAATACACGTGCAAGTATTTTCTCTACTGCTATGGATAAATTGCAAATTTTCACACTTGAACCGAATGCAAAGTTAACGAGCTATAACAGCATGAATTTAACAGATGTTGGTTTTAGCGATAAGCCGACTGCCGTCTTTATGGTAACGCCCGATTTCGATAAATCGAATCATGTATTAGCCAGTATTTTTATTAGTCAGTTATATCGTGTAAATGCAGAGAAGGCAACAATGAGCCCAAGTGGTAAAATGAAACGCCAGGTGCATTGTTTACTCGATGAATTTGGGAATATGCCAACGATTGAGGGTATGGCAGGGATGGTAACGGTAGGGGCTGGTAGAGGATTTAGATTTCATTTAATTGTCCAGGCTTATTCGCAATTAAAAGCCTCATATGGTGAGGATGCTGACACGATTATTGGCAACTGCTCGAACCAAATTTATATCTTAACAAAAGATAAAGCGACAGCTGAGCAGTATTCAGCATTAATCGGTACACATACGATTAAAGATGTTAGTCGAAGTGGGAAATTACTTTCCACAGATAAGTCTCACAGTGAATCGACGAAAGAGCGAGCATTATTAATGCCCGATGAACTAATGCAATTAAAAGAAGGTGAGTCCGTTGTTGTTCGTGCAAATAAACGACAAGATAACAAAAAGCGGAAAATTATACCGAAACCCATATTTAATAAGGGTGTCACTTCAGCTAAGTTCCGTTGGGAGTATTTAGCGGAGGATTTTGATAACTCTAAATCTATTTTATCGCTGCCGTTGATGTCTACCGAGTACCACAACTTAAATATGACGAATATGGTGTTTACGTCAAAAAGTGATAAAGATCAATATGTTCGAATGTCAGCTGCTATGGGAACGGCAGCATTTGTGGAGTTATTAAATGTACTACGTAAAGGAAGTAGTAATACGAGGGATTTGTTTGAAACTTATGCTGAAGAGATTGAAGAGTGGACATTTTTACATTTGTTGAGCTATCTAGTATGTGTAACCGATGTTTCTGATGTTTTTATAGAAAGGCAGTTGCAGCCAATTTTGAAAAAATATATTCCACAGACGCTACTCGATACATGGAAGTCTGAATTACAACTTCATGCGAAAGAACGACAAGCAGATAAGTTAATGCAAATGGAGAATGAAGAGGATATTCAAGCTCAAATGCAAAAGTTAATTATGGAAGGGAGTTAAGTAATGTGCTAAAAGAGCTATTAAAGGAAGATTTATTGTCGGCTCACCTAAAATATTTTAAAAAGGCGAAAAGAAGTTTTATTATTACGCGTGTATTATACGGTGTAATTACTACACTCTTTTTCTTAATGGGTATGATGCTTCTGAAAAATTACTTATGGCTAGTAGCTTCACCAGCAGCCTTTTATTTTGGATGGAAATATGCGTATTTGAATCTATTACTTAATAAAAAGAATCTCGATGTGAAAAATGCGTTTCTTTTTCCGCAGTTTTTGCAAAGCTTTATGGCATTGTTATCGTCTTCAGGAAACGTCTACCAGGCCTTAAAAGAGTCGATTCACTACACATCAGATCCACTTAAATATGAATTAGAGAAATTGGTACAAAAAATTGAAAAGGGTAATAATCGTGTAGATTATTTAGTCTTTGCTGAGTATGTAGGTTCAAGTGAGGCATATATGATCATGAATATGATTTATCAATTTAGTGAACAAGGTGTTGAAAAGGAATCGTTACGAGAATTGGAGCTTTATATTCACAATTTACAAGAAAATAAGGTAGATGAATTGATACAGAGTAAAATGGTTGCTATTGAAAAGTATGGGATGATTCCTATCTTTATCTCACTTGTGTTAGTTGGTGGATTCGCTGGGGTAATATTTATGCATTACATGAGCGATGTAACTAATGCATTGAATGTAATACCTAACTAAGTAGTGAATTTTAATATGAAGGGAGGATCTAAATGGACCAAGAAACATTTGAAATAGTAGAAAACGTTACTGTTTTACGTGAAGCAGAAACGGGATGGACACGTGAACTGAGCAAGGTAAGATGGTACAAAAAAGAGCCGACGATTGACATCCGTTGGTGGTCGCCAAATAAGAAAAAAGCTGGAAAAGGGGTTTCATTAACACAAGAAGAGGCGGTTTCTTTATTTTATGGGCTACAGGAATGTTTAGGTTTAACGGTATATGAAACGTAAAAGATGTAGTGAAGGGAGAGGTTTAGATGCATGAAAATCGAATTCGTGAAATATTAGAAGATAGCTTTATAGGACCCTATTTAAATGATGAAGGTATAACAGACATTAGTTATAATGGCACTTCTCTTCATATACAGCATAATGAAAATGGGCGTTATAAAGCGCCAGAGCAACCCTCGATTGAGGAAGTTAAAGTTTTAGTAAAACAAATTTCAGATTTACAAAAAGGGAGTTTTACAAATACTGAACCTGTATTAGATACAGAAATTGGCTATTTACGGTTAAATGCTATGCATAACGCTATTAGTCCAGATGGTATGACATTTGCGGTGCGTGTGTCACGTCCACGACTTTCTGCTGGATCTGTAGCAGATTTAATTACTGGTAGTGAGGATATGGTAGAGAAATTACTGCAAGTATTAGTGTTAGCAGAAAGTAACATCGTAATTAGTGGACGTACAGGCTCAGGAAAAACGGAATTTCAAAAATTACTAGTGGGATTTATCCCAGACGATTCTAAAATAACGTTGATTGAAGATACACGTGATAGTCATATTAAAGCGATTTATCCAAATAAAGATATTAATAGTTGGAAAACAATACCGGGTAAATTTGAGATGACTGATGGAGTGCGAGCGGCGCTACGGAATAATCCAGACTGGACTATTATTGCTGAAACTCGAGGTGAAGTATCGGCGGATGTATTGGATAGTGCAAAAACAGATCATGCTATCCTTACGACAATTCACGCAAAGGGAGCGATGAATATACCATCACGGTTAATTCCTATGATACGTCAGTCTTCAGCTTACGCAATTATTGACGATCGATTAATAGGGAATGAGATTGTGGAATTTTTACGATTTGGCATTCATTTGAAATCGGAGCAACTAAACGGTCGTACTGTGCGGAAAATTAAAGAAATTGTTGAATACACTGATTTTACAGATAAGGGTACTGTGGGTACTTATCTGTATCGTGAAGTAAAAATACTAGATGCACTTAGTGGAGAATATCGCGTCGAGCAACAATTTAATCCTTTAACAGCTAAGACAATTGGTGAACTAGAAGACAAGGAATTGATTCATTTACTGCCAGATGTATTTAAACCTAAAGAAACTTCTGTGGGAGTGTGATGCTATTATGAAGAGTGCAATAAAAGAAATGAGCGTGTTATTTCGAGGGTGGGAAATAGTCATTGTAATCCTTTGGTTCTTTGCCCTAAATTATCAGTTTTTCTATTTGGTTTCAAAAGAGCGTACCATCAGTATCCTAGTAGGTATTGTATGTGCACTCTTTTTCTTTTTCTTTTTCACATTAAAAAATCGGAAATTGAAAAATTATCAGTTGGAATTAAATGAGCTTTTAAAGTATGTAACGAATATCTCGTTCTTTTTACAAACAGGTGAAAATATTTACTATGCTATGAAAGCAACAAAAGAAACAGTGCATCCAAAAATTCAAAAAGATATTGAAGAAAGTATACAAAGTCTAGAATTATCCGCAGTTTTGAAAACAGACCAGTTTGAAAAATACGATTTCCCAACGTTGGATCAGTTTCATCAGAATTTGATTATTAAATATGAGCATGGTGGAGATCCGAAAGAGTTGTTTAGTCAGATCCAAAAGAATATGATTTTTGAATTGAAAAAGCGTGATGAACTGTATAAAAAAAGAAAAGGATTTGCAGCTAATGTGTATGTGTTAATCGGGATGGTCATGAGTATTGAACTGATTTTACGCTTCATGGTACAAGATTTGTGGGATATATTTTTAGGGTTTGGCTTTGCGGGAATGGCTGTGTTGTTATTGACACATTTACTGGCACTGTTGAATCTTTATTTTTTACAAAAGAAAAATGTGGACATATCTGTTCGTTACTAGCTCGTGGAAACATAGGAAGGTGAAGTGATGGTATGGACGATAAAGATATTATCGAAAAGCATAAGGTTTTAGATTATATTTTGCATGTCAATGATGGGTTCTTGTGGCAGGATATTTTCCGGTCTCTAGGAAGTGGTCTTGTTATTATGCTTACTTGGTTGAACAATTTGTTAGAAGATATTGTAACCAAAATCATTACGTTAAACGATTTTTATTCAACTGGTGCAATGGGGGAATTTATGGACGTGGCACGCCCGTTAGTTTGGGGCGTGTTTTTGATTGCACTGGTAGTGCTAGGTTTTCAATTTATGACAAATAAAATTGAAAAGCGAAATGAAGTAATCATGAATGTGATCATGGCGGTTTGTTTTATAGTAGTTATTCCAGATTTAATGACGAACATGGGAAAAGTTTTAAATATTGGTATTGAACAAATGAATCCAGAAGAAAAAACATTGGCAGGTGACTTGGTTAAAAGTAATGTAGCTGATGTGTTGTATTACGCAGAAAAAGACTTCCAATTTGCAGGTAGTAAAAACGGCAATCAAAATTCGCCTCCGCGACCAGCAAGTCGTGAAAATAGTGATGTTGGAACGACTGACTTCACCTATGCAAATCGTTTGTCTGGTACGTCTTCACTGCACGTACCGTATCTACAAAAATTAGATTTCCATGAGGATGATGGGTGGATATTTAAAGAAGATTGGGTGAAGGAGTTAAGTGACGATACGAAGGATGTTTTAATGAAAAAGTCTGTTCCAACCGGGGTTGGTAACGGTTATCAAGTAGAAGAATTAGAAAAAAATGCGATTCCTACAACGAAAATCGGACGTGAAACGTATTATCGCTACCATGTAAACTGGTTCCCTTTAATCATTTCTTTAATCATTACAACATTTGCGTTAACCGTAACAATTATTAAAATTGGTCGTGCAGTATTTGATTTGGCATTTCATCAAATTTTCGGGATGTTTATTGCAGCGAGTGATTTGACTGGTGGACAACGAACGAAAAAAATATTGGTGGAAATGATGAATACATTTGCAGTTATTTTCATCATGACGCTGCTCTTACAACTATTTATCTTGTATACAACCTGGGCTAATGGATTGAAAGGCGATATCGGTTGGTTAGGAGTTATGTTAATGATGATTGCGGGTGCATGGGCACTAATCGATGCACCAGATATTGTGCAAAGAATGCTAGGTATCGATGCTGGTTTACGAAATGGATGGCAAGCCATGATGGGTGCATATGCAGGTGCGAAAACAGCCAGTGCAGGTGCAAAAGCCATTGGTTCAGGTTTAAATGCAGTAGGAGAAGTTGGGAAGGCGGGCGTTGGTGTAAGCGCTTCTGCTGCTAATTTTGGGAAGCGTGCTGTAGAGGGGATGCGCAGTGAAACACCAGAAGAGATAGCTACTGGATTAAGTGGTCGCACCTCAGTACCAAATATGCCTGGTAGCGTTGGTTTAGCTGAAGGTGGCTCGTCTCAAAATGTGGATATACCAGCAAATAGTACGGAAATACCGTCTTCTAGTGTGGAAAATCAAGACGGAACACTAAATAGAAGTAATATTACTACACCAAGTAGTAGTCGCTCTGAAACAGCGATTCCATCGAGTATTAGTACACAAGCAACACCAATTGTTAGTGGCATAGCTAATAAAGGTTCGCAAGGCACAAGCCAAGAACAGGCTGTCAATCAAGGTCAGGCATCTCGTCAAGTAACGGCTACAGTGCCTTTAAGTAATACAATGGCTGGAAGGAATGATACTTCGAACACCTCGACAATAGATGGTAGTCAATCGGTGAGTGCGATTCCATCGAGTGGTGGTACTCAAACAGCATCAATTCCATTGAGTGGTGGAACACAAACAACATCAATCCCATCAAGTGGGCATACAGAAACAACATCGAATGTTGCTGGTATAGGAATCACTGGTACGCAAGCTTCAGGGCAAGAGCAGGTTGTCGATCAAGTCGAAGCGTCCCGTCAAATAACAGCTACTGTGCCATCAGCGAGTGATAGTATCGCTACACCGGACGCTTTATCAATAAATGATAGTCAATCAGCGGCATCCATTCCATCGAGTGTCGGCATGCAAACAGTGACAACGGATAATGGAATAAATTCAAATGATTCACATGCAACTAATCAAGGACAGGCTATACAGCAAAGGCAATCTCAACAAGTAACGACTGCTAGATCATCTGGTAGTACTACGTCAGCGGATGATGTAGCAGTTACTTCATCTAATAGTCAAGCAACAAGAAAGACAAGTGTGGAGCCTAAAACAGGCCCAAAACCACACGGTCATAAAGAAGTAGTTCATACAAATTCATTATTGGGCGCGAATCGCTCAGTACAACAATTAAAAGAAACTGTGACACGTGCGGGAAATAGTGGTTTTTCTCTTGGCCAAAATTTAAGACGTGTTACAAAACGTGATAGAAAGGGAAATGGAGGAGATGAAACATGAGATATGAAATACCAAAAGAAATTAAGGCAAAACCGAAGATTGTTGGTTTGGAAATGAAAGAGCTGATCATTTTAGTGATTAGCTTCTTTCTTTTTTTTACCATATTAAAAGATTTAGTGCATGGTGTTTTAGCGATACCTTACTTTATTGTTGCGGGAATAGCATTGTTTTGGTCGGTGTTGCCTTCACGCAATAATCCGAAATTGAAGAATTACATGTCAATTTATCTTTTTTTTAAACATAACAAACAATCCTATCATGCACTGGATACAAAAAAAATGATGAATAATTATCTGTTTGGTGAAAAAGACGTATCAAATGAGCAAAAGAGGTGATGTGTTATGACAACAGAGCTAAATAAGCACGAACCCTTAAAACCAATTATCGTGCCTTCCTATTCGGAAGAGAAAAAAGAAGATAAAACGATATTTAATAAAATTCCCTTTTTGAATAAGAAAAAAATAAAAAGTGTTCGGGTTGAAAAAAAAGAACACATGTTACGAAATACACCAATGATTCTACCATTTTTAGAAATTCATGATGATTATATCACGATGAAAGAGGGGGTAATGGACATTCTACAGATTACCCCAAAAGATTTATATTCCTTGAATGAAGAGGACATGCAATTACTTTTATTGTCGCAGGCACGATTTTATCGAAGTTATGCAGCTGATTTTAAAGAGGTTGCTTTAAACTTTCCATCTAATACTGAAAAGCAAAAACAATATTGGATCAGAAAGAAAGAAAAGACGACTGATCCTTTACGTCTTCGTTTTATTGAACGTAAATTATTTGAATTGAAATTTTTAGAAAATGAACGAACGAATCGGGAGTTTTTCATTTTTCTCTATGCTAAGTCCCCTCAATTACTGGAAGAAGAAAAAAACCAAGTAATTAGAGGGATGCGACAATCGTTTCCACTCGAAACTTTATCGATAGATAAAAAACAAGATGTACTGTTTATGCTGAATAACCAGAATTCAAAGTTATAGGAGGGGTTTAAACTGAAGATCTTAGGAAAACTGAAGAACAAGCAGGTGACTTCACCAGCCGCGGAGCAGAAAAAAGTAGATAAAAAATATGATCCTACTTTCTTGGCGGCTATTCAACCACAAGGCGGTGTCATCTTTAAGGATAAGTATATTCAAAAAGGTGATGGCTACGAGGCATGTATTCATATTTGGGATTATCCAACTACTGCATCTGAGTTGTGGTTGGAGAAGATTATGTCTATGCGTGATGTGATTGTGATAAAAGATGCAGCGACTATGCGAAAAGACGAAGCAGTAAGTGCAATTAATAAGAGTATGCTAGAACAACAAGTACGCTTCTCTAACGAGAAACAAGAATCTGGGAAAATGGATGCGAAAAATAGTTACCAGGAATTAGAACGGTTGTATCAAGAGATTTCACAAATGGGCGAGGTCGTAAAACTGATAGATATACGCCTGTTTGTACATGCCAAAACGTTACATGAGTTAGAGAGGCAAGTACAAACCATAGAGTCAGATTTATTTTCATATGGGTTCAAAGGAACGACCTTTTTAAATGAAACAAGTTGGGAATGGCAATCGTTATTTTTGCCATATGAGGAACAACAAAAGCTACCAAATAAACGAGAAGGAAAGGGTCTTCAGGGTCTGACATTAGCAGCTGGTTTACCATTCCATTTCTCTGAATTAAATGATTCCACCGGTAGTTACTTAGGAGCGACATTTAGTGGAGGTAATGTATTGTTTGATATGTTTTTACGGGATAAGAAACGCCGTTACTATAATGGCGTAGTAGTTGGGACTATGGGGGCTGGTAAATCAACATTACTTAAAAAATTAGCGATGGATAATGCTTGCAGAGGAAATTTCATTCGTGGATTTGATGTAACGGGAGAATTCGCAACGCTCGTGGAGGCATTGGATGGGCAATCTATAAGTCTTGATGGTAGCCAGGGAATTATAAACCCTTTGCAAATTTACCGATTACAGGATGGGTCTGATTCAAAAAGTGAAGAGTTAAGTTTTATGCAGCATCTTTCGAAAGTTGCGACCTTTTATGAATTTTTAGCAAGTGATCCAACTACAGAAGAGCTAGAAGAATTTAAAAAAATATTACGTTCATTTTATGAATTTTTAGGTTTCACAGAACGCATTTACACAACAGGGGTAACACTATTATTAAACGAAGAGTATCCCATTTTTAGCGATTTTCTGACTTATGTTCGTAATGAGTTATATGAAGTTGTAGAAAAACGAATCATTCGTCGTGAATTATCAATTGCCCGTGCGAATCGTTTAGAAAAAATTGAATTAGTATTAGATAACTTAGTGCATAGTTATTCTCATTTATTTAATGGACATACTACACTTCCAGCATTCACAAATGAGCAGGTGATTATTTTTTCGATTCGAAATTTAACTCGTCTTGCGAAAAATGTTTTCAATGCTCAAATGTATAATGCACTGACACTAATTTGGGATAACTTAATACAAATTGGTGCACCGCAAATGAAGTCGATATATGAGGATGCTAACTTTAACGAGGAAGATGTAGCTCGTTTTCTAGTAATCATTGATGAGGCTCATAGAATGGTAAATTCAGAAAATATGTTAGCCGTAAGCTTCTTAACAGACTTTGCCCGTGAAGCACGAAAATATTTTGGCGGGCTATTACTCGCAAGTCAGTCAATCCGAGATTTTGTACCAGATCATGCGGATACAGAAGTCGTAACTAAAATTCGGACGTTATTTGAACTGACACAGTATAAATTTATTATGCAACAGGATGCAAATACATTAGATGCAATGCGAATGATTTTTGAAGGGCAAATGAGTGAAAGTGAACTCGCTCAAATACCTCAATTTCAGCAAGGAGATTGTATTTTGTCTATTAATGGGGTGGGGAATTTGATGTTTAGTGTAGAAGCGTCAGAAGAAGAGTTAGCTATGTTTAGAGGGGGAATGTAGCATGGAACGTTCCGTGAAAATGAAGTTTCTATTAATGGTACTAATTGGTGTTGTTGTCATGATTGTAGGACTTCGAATGTACTTTGGAGAAGACGAGCATACGCCAGAAGAAAACGATGATTTGGAGTTTACAGCTCCTATTGTTTCAGAACGAAACCCTGAAGAGGCTGGGGAATCACTGGAAGGGAATACGATCCCTGGTGGTGATACAGAAGTGAATTATGAAAAAGAATATGCAAGTGTTTTTGGTGAAGATGCAGTAAAGGAAGCAAAGGATTTATCAGAAGTTATCATGAAGTATTGGTTAGAAAATGAAACAAATATGGAGAAGTGGGAGGCTATCTCTACTTCTCCATTTTTAGTTCTTGTCCAAAATGAAGTGCTAGCTCCAAAAGATCAATTGCTACGAAAAGTGAAAGCAACGGAAGTGACTTTAACTAAAGCAGAGGAAAAAGGTGACATTCAGTTAATGATTCACGCTACCTGGGAATTAATATCTGGAGGCATTGTAGTAAAGGAACAGTCAAATATGTACGCGCTTGTTCTTACGCAATCTGAAGCAGGTGATTGGTTAGCAAAAGAGTTGAATCGCGTATGAAACAGTTTGCTAATTACATCGCACGACAAGTTGGTAAAAAGGTATTGTTATGGCTTGGTAGTTCACTAGGGTTATCATTTTTTGCTATTGTCGGTGTGTTGTTACTAGTGATTATTTTAATCGTTGGAGCTGTCGGAGGGTCAGTAAGTAACAATACATCTGTTGGCGGAAATGGATTATCAGCATGTTCGGTAACGGGTGAAATTGACCAGGCTAGCTGGGATGCAGCATTTGAAAATGCGGGAGCCTTTACAGGTAAAGGTGATTTGTTTATTGAGTTGGCACAATTAAATGGTATCGATCCCGTGCTTGCAGCTGCGATTGCATTTCATGAAACAGGACGCGGAACTTCTAATGCCGTCGTGAATAAAAATAACCCTGGAGGCATTATGGACCCGAGCACGAATTGGTCTAAGCTCATGCATTTTTCGAGTTTAGAGGAGGGCTTGTCATACACAATGGCAAATTTAAAACGTCGAATTATTGACGATGGACTATCAACTATTGAGACATTAGGGAGTGTTTATGCCCCAATTGGTGCAGCAAATGATCCGAATGGATTGAATGCGAATTGGGTTCCAATTGTTACGAAATTTGCAAGTGAACTTGGTGGATTAACGATGAATTGTTCTGTAATTGGTGATCAAGTAGCTGGCAATGAAGCGTTTAAAACTATTTTAAATGAGATGTTAAAGTACGATGGATGGTCTTATGTTTGGGCTGGCTATACACCTTCCATGGGGTTTGATTGCTCAGGGTTGATGCAATGGGCATATAAATTAGCCGGAATTAATCTGCCAAGAACATCCTATTCACAGTATCAATTTGCACAGAAAATAACAAAAGATCAGTTACAGCCAGGGGATTTAATTTTCTTTAAATCGGCAAGCTATGCTCCTGTAACGCATGTGGGAATGTATGTAGGCAATGGCATGATGTTCGATTCAAATAATTCAGGAGTCGGGTACTCTAATCCATTTGATTCCTATTGGGGTTCTATTATTGTGGGATACGGAAGAGTTGCTGATTTTTCAGAGTGAGGAGGGAATTTATTTGTGAGGCTAAAGATAAATAAGGGGCTAGAAAATAAATTTTATTTTGGTGTGGTTGGATTTTTAGCTATTAGTTTTTTCGTTTTTTTTACATCGAAATTATGGATGTATGACGACAATCCTATTAAACAAACACCTTTTAATACAGCAATTGTTGGGTTAGAACAAACAGCGCTTGTATTAAAAAAGTGGGAGTACAATCCTGAAAAAGAAGTAATGGAAGTGATGTTGGAAACAAGGCATACTGGTTCAGATACTGTGAAAGCGACATTCGCATTTGCAGCTAGGGAATCAAATGCATTAGATAAGTACCCTGTAAAAGTTGTCTATCAAAATGAGAATCTAGTCGTGCTGCACATTCAAAATGTACCAACTAAATATCGTTTAGTCGGCTTGTTTGTAAAGGAAATTAGGGATAAGAAAATAGTTGAAAGTGAAGCAAGGGATCAGTTGCTTGCTACAAATGGCACGACTAATCAGGACGGAGAGCCAGGTGAATTGGTGCTACCGAAATCAAAAGAAAAGATAATCATAGGGGATTATCGAAAGATAAAAATGAACAGTGAGCTAGGTACAAAAAGTAAAACAGCATATGAAGTAGAACAAACAGAGCTAGAAATCAAACAATTAGTGAAGAAAATTCATGTATTAGAAAAAGAACAATTTCCATTGCAGGATGGAATTATTGTGAATATTGAAGAAGAAATTCAAAAGCTTGAACAGGACATGGTATATAAAACAGAAGTAGAAAAACAAGAAGTACGTCGTCAAATATTAAATAAAAAAATGGGCATTGAAAAGGCAAAAGAAAAGCAAGTTGTTTACATGGAGCAAGCAAATGAGCTACGAGAAAAACGAAAAATGTTACTCTCGAAAATTGATTCTCTACGTAAAGTTGATTCAAAGGGTGAGGTAGACCAGGACTGACGAAGATAATAAATAACAAGCGAGAGAAGTCACGAAAACAGCCATTCAAAATTACTAGAATGGCTGTTTTTTTGTTATTTAACACGGTGGAAACATACAGAAAACATACAGACTATAGGGCGCAAACGTACAGAAAACATACAGAAA
>JAVWKG010000060.1:0-4991 GCA_036638655.1 Lysinibacillus sp.
CTTGTACTATCTACTTCAGCAACATTCATTTTCTTGACTGCCCCACGCTGTGTCACGATGACCACATACTCTGTTTCATTCGGATTAAGGACGTTGGCTCCAACTAATACTTCCCCATCTTTTAATGTAATCCCTTTTACCCCACCTGTTTTGACACCAGTGACAGGTAATTCTTCGATTGGGAAGCGAATAGCATAAGCTGTATCCGTTGTTAATAACAACTCCGCTTCATCTGTCACAAACTCCACAACAATCATTTCGTCCCCAGCTTTAACATTCATCGTTTTGATAGGCTTAGAATAGCGAGTAACCGCATAATCAGCTAGTGACGAACGTTTTAATTGTCCATCTTTAGTAGCCGTTAAAATATACGTCTTCGCTTGTTCAAATGAATCAAAGCCATAAACAGCGATAATGGACTCATCTTCACCAGTAGGAACGATACTCGAAATATGCTGACCAAGATCCTTCCAACGAATATCAGGCAGTTCATGAACAGGTTGATAAATATAATTGCCCCGATTTGTAAACAACAGTAGATGGTGCTGTGTATTTAAGTTGCCTTCATACAATAAGTAATCAGACTCCTTCATAGCGCAATCTTTCCCGTTCGAGGCAGCATGTGAACGTGGTGATGTACGTTTTATGTAGCCGTCTTTTGTCACTGTGACAATTACTTCTTCACTTGGTACTAAAACATCCAAAGTAATCTTTATTTCCTCAATGTCTCTTTCAATGACAGAACGACGAGGATCCGAAAAACGTTTGCGAATATCTAATAACTCGTTTTTCAAAACGCGAATTAATTTAGATTCATTATTTAAAATGCCTTCAAGTTTCTCGATTATTGCATCTAATTCGTCTTGTTCATGACGAAGTTCAGTAATATCAGTATTTGTTAAACGATATAACTGTAAGCTAACAATTGCTTCTGATTGTACTTCAGTAAAATCATATTTTACTTGTAAATTCGTCTTCGCATCACGTTTGTCGTTAGAAGAACGAATAGTAGCGATTACTTCATCTAAAATAGAAAGTGCTTTTATTAAACCATCTACAATATGTGACCGATCTTTCGCCTTTTGTAGATCATAAATAGATCGTTTTGTAATGATTTCTTTTTGGTGCGTAATATAAGCATCTAATAATAACGGTAATGTCATCATAGTTGGTCGACGATTATGAATGGCAATCATATTAAAGTTATAAGCTACTTGTAAATCCGTTGTTTTATATAAATAATTTAATATACCTTGACCAGGGATATCTTTTTTAAGCTCAATGACAACTCGTAAACCTGTGCGGTCAGATTCATCCCGAATTTCGGCAATACCTTCTAATCGACGATCTACCCGCTGCTCATCAATTTTTTTCACTAGATTCGCTTTATTCACATCATAGGGTAACTCTGTAATAACGATTTGTTCTTTTCCACCTTTAAGTGGTTCAATACCCGCTTTCGCACGTACGATTATTTTACCTCTACCTGTTTCATACGCCTTTTTTATGCCATCGACACCTTGAATAATGCCGCCTGTTGGGAAATCGGGACCTTTAATAACGCTCATTAGCTCATCGACAGTTGAATGAGGCTTATCTAGACGCATTAATACGGCATCAAGTGATTCACTGAGTGCATGTGGTGGAATATCTGTCGCATAACCGGCTGAAATACCAGTGGAGCCATTTACAAGTAGATTCGGGAAGCGTGCTGGAAGTACAGTCGGCTCCATATCTTGATCGTCAAAGTTCGGTATAAATTCTACAGTGTCTTTTCCGATATCTCTTAGCATTTCAGCTGCAATCGGGGAAATACGTGCTTCTGTATAACGCATTGCTGCTGGTGAATCACCATCAACCGAACCGTTATTACCATGCATTTCAATAAGCATATGGCGTGCTTTCCAATCTTGACTCATACGCACCATTGCTTCATAGACAGAACTATCACCATGTGGATGATAGTTACCGATTACATTACCGACAGTTTTTGCCGATTTACGGAAAGGTTTATCATGAGTATTACCAGCTGCAAACATCGCATATAATATACGACGTTGTACTGGTTTTAGACCGTCTCGTGCATCAGGTAATGCACGATCTTGAATAATATATTTACTATAACGACCAAAGCGGTCACCCATTACCTCTTCTAATGGTAAATCCTGAAATTTTTCAGTATTTGTCATGCTTGGTCCTCCTCTTGCTGGATGAATTCATTGTCTAAAATATTTGTATCATCCTCCATACTGAAGTTTACATTTGCTTCTATCCATTTTCGTCTCGGTTCAACTTTATCGCCCATTAACGTAGTAACACGACGTTCGGCACTTACGCCATCTTCAATTGTAACGCGAATAAGCGTACGAGTTTCTGGATTCATCGTAGTATCCCAAAGCTGGTCGGCATTCATCTCACCCAGTCCTTTATAACGTTGGATGACATAACCCTTACCTATTTTCTTTATAGCCGCTTGTAACTCATTTTCTGTCCAAGCATATTCTAAAACTTCCTTTTTACCTGCACCCTTCGATACTTTGTAAAGTGGTGGTAAGGCGATATACACTTTGCCCGCTTCAATAAGTGGTTTCATGTATCGATAGAAGAATGTAAGTAGAAGCACCTGAATATGCGCGCCATCTGTATCGGCATCCGTCATAATGACAACTTTATCGTATGCTGCATCAGCCACAGCGAAATCAGCACCTACGCCCGCTCCAATCGCATGGATGATTGTAGAAATCTCTTCGTTTTTCATAATATCTTGTAATTTTGCTTTTTCAGTATTAATCACTTTACCTCGAAGTGGCAAAATGGCTTGGAATGTTCGGTCACGCCCTTGCTTTGCTGAACCACCCGCAGAATCACCTTCGACCAAATACAATTCGTTTTTAGCGGCATTACGAGACTGTGCAGGCGTTAATTTACCAGAAAGTATTGTGCTCGCTTTTTTGTTTTTCTTACCGTTACGAGCATCTTCCCGCGCTTTACGAGCCGCTTCCCGAACTTGTTGTGCTCGAATAGCCTTACGCACAAGAGATGCGGATAGTTCCGCATTTTCCTCTAAAACATATAAAACTTGTTCAGATACAACAGCATCGACTGCTGAACGCGCTTCCGAAGTACCTAATTTGCTTTTTGTTTGACCTTCAAACTGCAATAAATGCTCAGGGATACGTACAGAAACAACTGCCGCTAATCCTTCACGTATATCAGAGCCCTCTAGGTTTTTGTCTTTTTCTTTTAGCAAGCCTATTTTTCGAGCATATTCATTAAATACGCGTGTCAAAGCTGCTTTTGCACCTGTTTCATGCGTACCACCATCACGTGTACGAACATTATTTACGAAAGATAATATTGTTTCTGAGTAGCCATCATTGTATTGAAAAGAAAATTCAGCTTCAATTTCGTCCTGAGTACCCTCAACATATTTTACTGGATGCAATGTATCTTTTTCTTCATTCAAATACGCAACGAAAGCTTCAATACCGTTTTCATAAAAGAAAACATCGCTCTTGCCTTCCTCGCGCTCATCGATTAATTCAATTTTTAAACCTTTTAATAAAAAAGCGGATTCTCGTAGACGTTCAGCCAATGTATCGTAATTGTACTTCGTCACAGAAAAAATCGATTTATCGGGTAAGAAATGTACTAAAGTTCCTGTTTGTTTAGTATTACCGATTTCTTCAAGTGTCGTAACAGGTTTTCCGCCATTTTCAAAACGTTGTTTATATTTTTTGCCGTCACGGTGAATCGTCACTTCTAAAAAAGTCGATAACGCATTAACAACTGATGAACCAACCCCGTGTAATCCACCACTTGTCTTATAGCCACCTTGTCCAAATTTACCCCCAGCATGCAATACTGTGAAAATTATTTCTGGTGTCGGCTTGCCCATTTTATGCATACCTGTGGGCATTCCTCGGCCGAAGTCACGAACACTTAAGCTTTGGTCTTTATGAATCGTGACAATAATATGTGAACCAAATCCAGCAAGCGCTTCATCTACAGCATTATCTACGATTTCATACACGAGGTGATGAAGTCCTCTGCCATCTGTGGAACCAATATACATGCCTGGTCGCTTTCTCACCGCTTCTAATCCTTCTAAAACTTGAATAGCGTCATCATTATAGACACTAGTTGATTGTTTATTCGTCAAAAGATTCCCCTCCAAAAACAAACGCATGTTCTACTTATCTTCTATTTCTAATCCTAATCGCATGGGCATTCATATGTCAACATCCAGTACATAATTTAAAGATAGACTTCTATTTTACCAAAGGATTGGGAGATTGACAAAAAAGCCTAAATACCTATATTTTAAAACTATGTTTTTTATACTTTACTATGAATTCACGATTACTTGTTAAATTCCTTCAACGCATTGTGAATTCATTAAAAAAAGTGTATTATTAACACAAAGTATTAGTACCAAGTTATAACTCGGTACATGAAAGGGGCGCACGTATGATTAATGCTATTATCATTTTATGTGCTTATGTAATCGGGTCTATACCATCCGGGTTATGGGTAGGTAAATTGTTTTATAAAACGGATATTCGTGAGCATGGTAGTGGAAATTTAGGAGCAACAAATACATTCCGTATACTTGGAAAAAAACCTGGACTTGTCGTAACAATTATTGACGTCTTAAAAGGGACTTTTGCTGTGCTATTATCAGCTTTACCTATTTTTTCTGACTCGTCAGTCCATCCATTAATTTTAGGTATTATTGCGGTGTTCGGACACATGTTCCCTATTTTCGCAAACTTCCGCGGTGGAAAAGCTGTTGCAACTTCTGCCGGTGTTTTACTTGGTTATTCTTGGCCATTATTCATCTTTTTATTCTTTACATTTTTTATCTTAATGTTTTTGGTTATTTATGGGGCCATGGAATGAGTTCAGAGCAAAATAATTCTGGTTCAGAGCAAAAGAAAGATGTTGAACCACCAATTGTCATTGAACCACGTCCTTTACGTGTAGTTAAT
>JAVWKG010000060.1:5001-17795 GCA_036638655.1 Lysinibacillus sp.
CAATGATTGCCGCAGCAGTGGCGTTAATTTATTCCATTGTATATTATTTTGTGACTGGTGATTTTGCATTAGCTATTTTAGTAGCGTTTCTATTTAGCTTTATCTTTTACAGACATCGTGCTAATATCGTACGTATTAAAGATGGCACAGAACCGAAAGTGAAATGGATCTAGCACCTGAGAGGAGCATCTAACTTGAACATTATTCTAACTGCAGCTGCTCGTGAATGGTTTGTTCGCGAAATGGAAGTTGAACATGGAGATACTATTCGTTTTTACGCAAGATACGGTGGATCTAGTCCTTTCCACGAAGGATTTTCACTTGGCATGACACGGGAAGAACCGATTGACATTGGCGTCAAAACGGTAGTCGAAGATGTAATCTATTATATCGACGACAAAGACTTATGGTTTTTCAACAATCATAACTTACATGTTGATGTTGATACATACCTAGATGAATTAAAATACGAATATAAATAAAGAAAAGCAGGGGCTTCATTTGGGGCCACTGCTTTTATCTTATTATACGCTGAAAGAATTTGATCTACAACTGTTCATATGTTTCATAATTTTTTGCAATAAACAATTTTAAACTAACTTGAATATTAGCTTCTTTTAATTGTTTTGATTGTTTCAATTCAAATAAACGTAAGTTATTAAGAAAAGGTTGTAGTTTATTTTCTTTGAGTAGTTTTAAAATTAATAAAACCTTCGCCTGTTTCTTTTTAGAAGCTGTTGCTATAGGGTTTTCTAAAATCGTACTTACAATTCCTAATAAAATGTCTGTAAGTTCTACCCCAATTTCTTCTTTTTTCCTACGATAATTGCATTGTTGTACAACAAATGCTTCACCCCTATATAACGAATGAATATTAAGATAATGCTTAATATTATTTGCTAAATTTTTTGAGCGATACTCATTGGCGTCCTCTACTAAGATTGTACTTCGTATATGATTGTTTTCACCAAATTCTCTTAAGAGGCCATAACAAATCCGCTCTGGTAATTTTGTATAAATAGTATCACTTACAATTTCTTGTTTAGATTCGTACACCCCACTAAATGGTTTTGCTTGTTGAGTAAGTTGAGACTTAAAATACCGAATAAAATTTAACTGCACATAATTTGCTAATGGAAGAGCCTCGGAAAATAGCAATTCTATACCATTACGCATCTTGCTATCTCCACCATAAGCCGTCCAATGATAGTTATATTCAGAATTTAATTTGTGCAATGATTTATAATTCTCATGATGATAAATTGTTGAAGGGATAGAGATGCCCCCCATTAAGAGTACAGGTTCATTTCCTTGTTTTCCACTTTCGTCAAAAAATATAAGCAATTCCGGTGTTTGCTGTAAAGTATGTAGGTTCATTAAAATACCTCAGTTCTTTTCTTGACAATATACAAATATTTTTGCCATAATGAACATATAAATAATAAAGAGACGTATAACTCATGTCGCTTGGTACATGCGTTAACGTATCATATAAAAGGAACTCATGTCGCTTAGTACATGCGTTCCTTTTTGTTTTGTTCTATTTATATCTTAACATTTATTCGGTTGTTCATCTATCTACCAAAAGAAGTTACCTCAAAACATTCGTTAGAGGTAACTTCTTTGTGCATTAAATATGAAATTCAATTTGGTCCTCTGCAAAATCCCACTCGTAAGGAGTTTCTTGGTATACATAATAGTTTAACCAATTCGAGAATAGCAAGTGTGTATGCGCTCGCCACGTATTAATTGGCTCTTTTTTCGGGTCATCGTTCGGGAAATAGTTTACAGGAATTGCAATATCAAGACCTTTGGCAACATCGCGGCTATATTCATCTGCAAGTGTTGTCGCATCATATTCTAAATGACCAGTAATCATAATATTTTTATTATCTTTTGATTGGACGATAAAGACGCCCGCTTCTTCTGAATAAGATAACAAGCGTAAATCCGGATGCTTACGTACTTCCTCTATAGAGACAGATGTGTTGCGTGAATGCGGCGCTGTAAATAAATCACTAAAACCGCGTACTAAATCAACAGTTAAGTCTGTAATGACATGTGAGTACACCCCAGAACATTTTTCCGGCAGCTCAAACTTACCAATACCGTAATGATGATAAAGAGCAGCCTGTGCCCCCCAACAAATATGCAAAACGGATGTTACATTTTCTTTTGACCAATCCATAATCTCAGTGATTTCTTCCCAATAATTGACGTCCTCAAAGGACATCTTTTCAACAGGTGCTCCTGTAATAATCATTCCATCAAAACGACGATGACGAATTTCGTTAAATGTTGAGTAAAATAACTGTAAATGAGACTTACTTACATTTTTCGACACATGCGTTGCTGTATTTAAAAAAGTAATATTTACTTGAAGTGGTGTATTACCTAGTAAACGAAGTAATTGTAGTTCCGTTTTTTCTTTTTCTGGCATTAAGTTAAGTATTAAAAAATTCAAAGGACGAATTTGTTGTGTCTTCGCACGGTCTTCCTCCATCACGAATATTTTCTCATCTCGTAAATGTTCCCCAGCAGGTAAGTTTTTCGGAATATTAATTGGCATCTTGCATCCCCATTTCATAAGTTCTTATGTAAAATCAAAGTTGAATAAAGTAAAAAAAACCCTCTCATTCTCTATTTTGAGAAAGAATGAGAGGGATTTTCATCACGTTCACTCTTATCTCTCAAGACGAATCGCCTTGCTGGAAGTAGCACCTTTCTAATCGAATTAGAGGTTGCTGAAGCGTCATCGGGCCAAATCCCTCTGCTTCTCTGGATAAGATTATTCTATTAAAAATTATAATAGCATGAAAAAATTGAAACTTCAATAATTAATTGAATATTTCGCGTTTATAAAAAATTTCATTGACTAAATCGGTCGTTCGTATATATGTAGCAGTTGATTCTCTTCATTCTACTCTACTGGACTTTTCGCATTTTGGCATATGTAATAATTCATAATAGCAATCAACAAGCAGTTATGATAGTATATACCTTTAGTAACAGAGAGGAACGTGAACAATCTTGATTAAAATCGAACTACCAAAACCAGATTTAGTAATCCGTCAACGTGAGCAGAAGCTTAAAGAAGGCGAAGTAGAAATCACACCAATTTATGGCTTTATTGATTTCCACAAAATTCCGCGAGACAAAGGCGGTATTTTTATGTTTTTCAACAAAGAAAATGACCTTTTATTCGTTGGTAAAGCACGTAAAATTCGTCAACGTATTAAAAAACATTTTGAAGACAACGTATCACCAATGAAAAAGTATCGTGATGAAGTGCACAAAATTGAAGTATTCGAAGTAGAAGATCCAATGGACCGCGAAATCTACGAAACATACGCAATTAACACACTTCGCGCAAAATACAATCTAGAAAAAATGTTTTATTAATCAAAAACCCGGTAAGAGTGTTCCGACTCTAACCGGGTTTTTATTGATTTTCAGTTGTTAGTCCGCTATTGTGCATTGGACGTTCTTGACGTATAAAATCACCTTCTGTAGTATATTTAATGGCATCACTTTTCCTTGCCAGGCGTGATGAAAAAGCGCCAAGGATACATACGAATAAAGGAGGACATCTACATGAAGCTCTCTCTTTCTTTCTACTTGGGTGCAGTACTTGTTTATTTTTCAAGTTTTATTACAAGTTTTTCAATCGGATTATACGTATTATTTGGTGCCATTTTACTTTTATTATTTGGGTTGACACGATCACTTAAATTACTAAGAGCAGACATGAATATTTATATTATGATAGGCATATCCATTGCAATTTGTATTATTTCATATGTCGTTTGGTATCTTTTAGTCCATAATGTAGATGATTATTATATCTTTTACCCTTTCACAATTTTTTCATAATCCTACCTTACTCCATTAAATATAGTTAATACAAAAAGGCACCTCCTGTTCAAAAATGAACAAGAAGTGCCTTTTTAATCACTTTCATATTTTCACAATACAATAACTTAATGCACTCTTCCTCTTTCGTAAGGCGTTATTAGATTATCGATGGTTCATCTTTGAATTTAGAAGCCGTAAGTAAGCTGACAATGACGAAGACGGCAAGTGAAGCGACAATAGGAATTGTCACTGTATGCATACCAAATAAATTCGAATAATTTCTATGGATAAAGATATATAAAGACATTCCTGTAATCATCGATGCAATGGCACCGTATTTGTTCGCCTTTTTCCAATAGAGTCCTAATACAACAGACCATATAAAGACAGCCTCTAGCCCACCAAAAGCAAAAAGATTTAACCAGACAAGTAATTCAGGAGGATTTAAAGCAAAAACGACAACAGCTAAGCCAATGACAGTCGTTACAAAAAAGCTAGCACGTTTTATTTGCTGATCACCTGCACTTGGCTTTACATAATTTAAGTAAATATCTTTCACAACTGTAGAGCTTACTAACATTAATAGCGCATTGACTGTAGACATTGTTGCGGCCATTGGTGCGGCTAGTACAATGCCCGCCAAAAACGGTGGAAGCACTTCTAGTGTAAGTAATGGCATAACTTTATCGCCGATTTCAATTCCTGGTAGAACAGGTCGAGCAAAAACACCTATTAAATGCATACCGAACATAATTGTACCAATGGCGATTGTACCAATAATAATCGCTAAGTGCATACTTTTTGAGTCTTTATAGCTCATTGCACGTACTGAAATTTGCGGTAAACCGACTACCCCAATCCCGATGAGAATCCAAAACGTCGACACATAAAGTGGTGTTAGTTCCCCATCTGCCCCAAACGGTGAAACAAGACGAGGATTTTCAGCCACAAGAGAGGCCATTATATTGTCAATTCCCCCACCTGCGATAATTGTTCCAATTAGTAAAATAACTGTTCCGACGACCATAATGGAGCCTTGTACAGCATCTGTTAAGGCAACCGCACGAAAACCGCCAATAATCACATAAATTAACACCGAAGCCGCAAAAATAAATAATGCAGCTGTATAACTAAGGCCAGTAAGTGACTCGATCAAACGGGCGCCACCTACCCACTGTGCCGTCATAGCAGCAAATAAAAAGACAATTATACTAATTGCCGATAAAACCACTATAATATGACTTTTATAACGTGCACGTAAAAAGTCAATTAGTGTGATCGTCTCATAGCGTCTCGAAATAATAGCAAACTTTTTACCAAGAATCATTAGAACAAAATAACCTGCAGGTAGTTGCGCCATCGACAGCAATACCCAGCCGAGACCTTTTGTATAGGCCACACCTGGTCCACCTATAAAGCTACTGGCACTCCCATATGTCGCAATCATCGTCATGGCTAGTATAAAGCCACCCATTTCGCGCCCACCAAGGAAGTACTCCTGTAAAAACGAATTTGAATTACGGACATGTTTATTTGCCCATACACCAATACCAAATATAAGTACTAGAAACATAAATAATGGAAGTATAACTTGCCAATGGATCATTGCTCATTGTCCTCCTCATCAAATGGCACTTCTTTGAAAAAGAGTTTCATGGCAGCCCACACGAGGACAATCATAAATATAGTGCCCGCAATACAGCTGTAAAAGAACCAAGCTGGGAAGCCGAAGACATATGAATAATTTGCTGGGTCACCCGAGCCGAGCCCGTATGCAAAGCCAAACCAAATGGCGAAATTGATGATGACAAGCCCAATGCCAATTAGTGCTTCGCGATGTGCGATTTTAAAACGTTGATCTTTCAATTGAAAATCCTCCTAACTCTCCCTATTTTACTGATTTGTTGTTGCAATGGGAAGTCTAGAATATTGAAGTCCCAAGGAAGAAAAAAACGAGCAGCATATGCGCTACTCGTTTCAAGCTAAAACTAGGATGTTTACAAATCATTATTCTGCTTTATTTGTGTTGATCTTTTGTACTAGCAAGTTCAACTCATCAGCCATCGTATGGAGATCATTTGTTACTTGGTTTAATGATTCCGTAGAAGTGTACTGGTCTTGTGCAGCTCTTGAGATGATTGAAACATTTTGTAAAGACGTATTGTTAAACGCTAAAATATCCATGAAAATTGAATTCGTCTCACCTGCATGGTCTGCAACTACTTGTGCAGCAGTAGAAATATGGTCAATCTCCGTTTCAACATCTTGCATAGAACTTAAAATAACATGGAACAATTCTGCATTTCCTAAAATAGTTGTATTCCCTTTATGAATTTCATCGATACCAACTTGCATTTGTCCAGCAATGTCATTTACTTGTTGGTCTATGTTCTGTAAGACATTTTGAATATCCGCAGTGGATTCTTGCGAGTGAGTAGCGAGCTTTCTAATTTCACCAGCGACTACTGCAAAGCCTTTCCCATGCTCTCCCGCTCTAGCCGCTTCAATAGAAGCATTCAAAGCGAGTAATTTTGTCTGTTCTGAAATATTTTCAATTTCTACTAATGAATGTGTAATCCGTTTCGATTCACCTGCAAGCTGTACGATTAACTGGTTTACAGACTCAATCGAAGAAATAATAATTTGCATTTGTGCTGAAACTTCGCTGACAGATTCTTTCCCATCTGTCGCCTTTTCTAAACTTTCCTTCGCTTTATAAGACACTTGTTCAGCACTCGCCTGAATATTTTCGAATTCAGCCAGCAGTTCCTCACTACTCGTTACGCCTTCGTGTAATTTTACAGCTTCTTGTTTTAAATCCTCTTCATTACTCCGAAGTGAGTTTGTAATATCATGGCTCGCTTCAGTCATTAATTTTGAGTCAAGTGCTAGTTCAGCAGAGTGATCATTCACTTCATTTCCAACACGATATAATTCCTTCAATAGGTTTTGAAGTTCATCAGTAGCCTTTTTCTCATTCTCACGGTAATAGCTTTCACTTGTTTGTGTTTTATGAATGATAAGAATCGTTGCAAAGCTTGTTAAAATTAAGAATATCGCGTGAATCATTAATAATGAAAATGCATATTCATTTGTCCCACAAATAAGGACTGGAAAAAGAAAATACCCTGCTAGATGATGAATAGCAAAAATTACTGTACTCGTCAAAACAAGTTTAATTTTTTGGAACGTTCCTATAAACGCAAGTACCATAAAAATCGAGAAATGATACTCAACTAAACCACTGCCAGAAGCAATGATCGCAATACTACTAAATGTTAATGTCAGCATTAAATGCCAAGGCAGTCGACTATCTATAGGGTTTTTCTTATACATAACCCAAGCAACTACACACATAATAATCGGTACTAATAACAGAGCAAGCACTGACATCGTGTATGTTGAAGATGTTTGCAATTGTCCGTTCATTGAAATAACATGCGTTTCTAAAAAGCCAAACTGATGATGTAATATGTATACAATAATGGCGAGCGAAACAACACCTGTAGTAATTTTTAATATTAAACTATTTCTCTCTTGTAAAACTTGTTCTTTATTCAATTTGACACCTTCTACTTTCTATCGTTAATAGGTAATTACACCTATGTTCGGAAGTTCATAATATACTTATTTATATATATATCGGAACTTAGAAAGTCAATTTAAACCTTTTAACATGTATAGGCGAAAAACGATTCTTATTAACTACTTCCGAAACGGGGTTAATAAAGTCTTTAGACCTAACTGAATAGGATTTCCCTTTTCATATACAGTCGTCAACTTATGGAGTCATTCGAACAACGCAAATATTACACTTCCATAAAAGAATAGTCTTATACGAGATTGCCCGCATAAGACCATTTTGTTGTTTATAGTAATTCTGCTCTTAATGCTGCAGCTGATTTTGGTGATAATAGACCAAATGGAATGTCATAGACTGTTTTTGCGCCTTTGTCACCAGATTGGCTTAGTTTATAAGCCGCACGAGCATATGCTACAAGTACACTTGAAGTGAAGTTCGGATTACTCTCAAGTTTTAAAGAAAATTCTAAAATTTGCTTTTCCCCTGCACCACTTTTACCACTGCGAATGACGAATCCACCATGTGGCATACCTGTATGATTTGCAAAGAATTCTTCTTCTGAAATGAAGTTTACAGTCGTATTATACTCATCAAAGTAGTTCGGCATTGTCACAATTTCTTGTTCAACTTTTGCAGCATCTGCCCCTTCAGCGAGTACGACCCAACATTCGCGAGCATGCTTTTCACGTGTTGTAAGTTCAGGATTTTCACCGTTACGAACGCGCTCTACCGCTTCTTTAATGGGTAAAGTGTATTGAACTGCATTTTTCACGCCTTCAATACGACGTACTGCGTCAGAATGTCCTTGGCTAAGGCCATCTCCCCAGAATGTATATGTAGTACCGACAGGAAGTACCGCTTCTCCTAATACGCGGTTTAATGAGAATAAGCCTGGATCCCAACCAACTGAGATAACAGATACTTTCTCTGATTTTTGTGCAACTGCATCAACCGCATCGTAAAATGCTGGGATTTTCGCATGTGTATCAAAGCTATCAACTGTATTAAACCATTGTGCAAAGTGAGGTACTTGGTCTGGCAGGTCTGTTGCTGAACCACCACATAATACCATTACATCAATTTGATCTTTAAATTTTTCAGCATCGTCTACTAAATAGACGTTTGCGTTACTTGCCACTTTTACTGTTGATGGATCACGTCTAGAAAATACTGCTACTAGCTCCATATCAGGATTTTGTGAGATAGCGTGTTCTACTCCACGCCCTAAATTACCATAACCTATAATACCAATTCGAATTTTACTCATCTCAATTCCTCCTGCTCTTCTCTACAAATTGTTGGAAACCAAGCAATTTGTTAACTCTGCCTATAATGATACAGGTCTGTGTAATAATTCACAATAGTTTGAGTACGTGTTTTTCCCTATAAACTATACGAGTTTTGTATGATTTCTATCAATTATCGGCATGAATGCGTTTTCAAAACAATTCTAGTATACTTTGCTTATTGAATTTCCTGCGCTAACTGAGCAAGACGTTTTTCATGGATGATTTGATACCCCTTTTTTGTCTTTGCTAAAATGTCTTCTTCGCAAAACTGCGCAAGTACATATAATAAATGCCGATAAGATACACCTAAATACTCACATATTTCGGTATGCTTTTCTTTATAATATCCTTGGTCGGATGAAAGCTGGATAAAAGCTGCTAACCTGTTTTCGAGTGGATATACTTGATTTTGTGTATATTTTGCTGTCACAGCAGTTTGCTTTTGTCCAAGAAACACACATATCTTGCGCAAAAATTTAGCGTCAGTAAGTAATTTCTCCTTACATCCATTTGTGGCAATCGACAAACAAATGGTCTTTGACACTGTTTGGATTCCCTTTGTATACCTTCCTTCATTTAATAATTCAATTTCTCCCATAAAACAGGGTGCTTCAATATAATCTATTAAGGATACTTTTCCATTTTTATGTGTTACATAGAGCTTAGCTTTTCCCTCAATCATGTAATACATCGTATCTGGATATGAACCTTCCTGGAAAATCCACTCTCCTTTTTCAAATTGGCAAACTTCTAAATAGGGATGTATATCAAATGAGAAAAAGTCATCGATGGGATATTGTTCTAAATAGTGAGCACGTTTACTATCTGTTAATAGTTGCATATTTTTATCACGAACCTTTCAAAATATGAGATATCTCACATTATTCTACCTAGGAACGTGCTATTATTCAACATAGTTAATGGAGGTACATAATCTAATGAACAATCAACGATGGCTTTCTCAAAATTTCTTTGCCTTTTTCTTCACATGGGGAGTCTTTCTGCCATACTGGACAGGGTGGCTTGTCGATGCTAAGCAACTAACCGTTTCCGAAGCAAGCATTGTCATGGGCTGTGGTTTACTCGCGCGTGCAGCGTCTAACCTATTCTTCTTCCCTACACTCGCAAAATACACGAGTAACAAAAATCTAAACGGGCTTTTAGCACTAGGAGCACTCATAACGGCACTACTTTATATTCCAAGCACTTCCTTTACATCTCTTTTCATTGTGACGATGTTATTCAGCGTCTTTTATCCAGCACTATTACCAGCAATTGAAAGTAGTGCCGCTACACTTGTGCAACAAAGTCACGTCCATTATGGTAAAAGCCGTTCATATGGCTCTTTTGGCTTCGTCATTGCTGTACTTATTATAAGCATGCTAACAGGTGTTTTTGGTAAGGAAATGATCTTTTGGAGTATGATTGTAGGTCTGATTGGTATGCTACTCATGCAATTAACGGCCACACCGAAAGTATTGCTCGCCGTGCCAACGAAAGAAGATCGTGAACAATCACTTTCAATGAAAACACTGTGGAAAATATCAGGTTTTCCGGTTGTCTTATTAATCGTCATTTTGCTACAAGGAGCACATGCTTCTTACTATAGCTATGGTTATATTTATTTGGAGGATTTAAAAGTTAATCCACTTTATATGGGTATGATTATTAACATTGCTGTCCTTTGTGAAATTTTGTATTTCATGAAAGCTGATACATTGTTTACGAAATGGCGCTCATCATCGCTACTGCTACTAGCAGGCATTGGTTCGACATTGCGCTGGGTACTTATATTCCTTTTCCCAAATGTATGGGTTTTTATATTCTCCCAAATACTACATGCCCTATCTTTCGCATTAGCACATTATGCGTTTATCGCATATTTAACAAAATCATTGCCGAAGGAGCAAATTCCAAATGCACAAGGTTTGTACTCAGCTCTAGCAATGGGTTTAAGTACCGCAATACTCACATTTTTAGGTGGTTATCTATATGAAATTTCACCAGGCTTATCATTTTTAGCCATGATTATTTGTACCGTGCCAGCAATCATAATTATTGTTACCACGCGTAAAAAATTCCAATATTAAAGAACGAGCTGTCTCAATCACTTCTGAGACAGCTTATTTTTTCCACTATAACATCCTGCAATATTTGCAATCCCTTTTTTAATTCTTCCATTGTTGCGTACGCATAGGAAAGACGGATATGATGTGCATCGTTTAGATTATAAATATACCCTGGGTTAATAAGTACATGATGTTGCAATAGCTTCATGAATAATCCTTTATCTACTATTGGTTCATTTAATTTTAGCCAAATATAAAAGCCGCCCTTAGGCTGCTGCCAACTAGCAATTTCTGCAAAGTTCTCCTTTAAAATCGCTACGACAAAATCGGCTCTTTGCTGCAATTCATGTCGCAAGTGATGAATATGTTTTTCGTATTTTCCAGTTTGAAGCCAATGCAACACAATTTCCTGTGAAATAGCACTAGAACCGTAATCTGTTTGCATTTTTATATCAGCAAGCCGTTCAATAACAGTTGTCGGTCCAATAATCCACCCAATCCGAAGACCTGGACTTAATGTTTTTGACACACTCCCAATATAAAGCACATGCCCACCTTCATCTTTGGCTTTTATAGGCTTCGATGTTTCATCAAAAAGTAATTCATGGTAAACATCATCTTCAATAATGGGTATCCGTAATTGCCTGCAAGCATCATAAAGCTGCTCTTTTTCAACTTGAGACCATACAACACCAGTTGGGTTATTTAATGTTGGGACTGCATAAAAAATGGCCTGACGCTTACGCTTTTTTTGTTCAAGTGCGGACATTAACTGTGTATCACGCACGACAGGTACCATTTGCATACCAACTGATTGAAATGGATGTACAGAATTCAAATAAGAAGTCTCTTCTTGAAAAACAATAGATCCTTGCTCCAGTAAGCCAACTGCAATAAGCTGTAATGCCTGTAACCCACCTGAAACGATGCAAATATTTTGTGGTGACGCTTGAATACCCCTTTTTTTCACATATTCACAAATGGCTAAACGCAATGCCTCGCTACCTTGTGGTGAGGAGTAACCAAGTGCCTTAGAGTCTAAAGTAAGTTCTTTTAAAGAAGCCTCTATTCCAGCTATTGGCAATAAACTCGGCGCCAACTCACCTGTTCCCAAACGAATGACATCACTGCGTTGCTCGTACTCATTAATCAGTTGGATCGTATGATCATTTGGTTTATGTAAACTTGCCTCAATATAATTTTGCCAATTCGGCCCTGCTTGCTTTACAAATACATGCCAAGAATTATTCGCTACGAATACGCCAGATCCAACCTTTGCTTCTAGTAACCCATCAGCTTTTAGCTCTTCTAATGCCTGCTGTACAGTACTACGGTTTACGCCAAATTGCATAGCGAGCTGCCTTTGTGTCGGGAGTCTCGTCCCCACTACCCAATCGCCACTTTCAATATTGTCAATGATCCAATCGATGATTTGCTGCTGAAGCGTCGTTAGCGCCTCTCTTTTCGGTTGCCAGCTCATAATACTCTCCTTGAAAATTGGGTGGTTATAAAACCAACCAATTGGTCGTTTTCTTTTAGTTATATCATATCACTACCGTCGCATTAAAATAATTTAACGCGACTTAAAAGTTTGAATTATCTGCAATTAAACTTTCCCATAAAAAAATCCTTTATAATGGTTGGCGGTAGTAACCTATCCAAATCCACAATAAAGGACAATCTCATTTGAACAATGGTTTTCTCCGCTAAATATGACATTATTTGAGGAACTGGTGAAAACCTATCAATTAAATTACTATACAAAGAAGCTATACATGGCTTCCTTCATAAAATTACTATTGTTTGCGCAGCTTCATGAAACGGAAAGTTTGCGGGCATTGAGCGACGCTGTATTTGCGGACGAATTACAGCATGCAACAGGGCTAGAGTCGATTAGTTTCTCTCAATTGAGCAGACGAATAAATAGGATTCCAAGCGAATTTTTTCAATCGATTTTTTTGGATTTAGTTGCACAAATTCATCAGAAGACTCATTTTC
>JAVWKG010000061.1:0-16750 GCA_036638655.1 Lysinibacillus sp.
TTCTGTCCTGCCGCTAACCACATCGCAGGTAAATTCTCATGAAGTAATTTTTCAATACCACGAGAAGAGTACACTTTTTGTGAATACCCGTAGAGAAGCACTTTTGTCATCATTTTTGGATGGAAAGAGCTACGACCTCCACCTTTATAATGAGAAAAAAAGAGTTGGTCATCTATCAGTTCGATCATTTCATCGATAACACGCGAGACATGTTCACTTGGAATACTGTCTTGAATATCGAAAAGGGAAATACCTTGTTTGTTGTTATATGGGATAAAGGTAGGCGTATAGTTACCTTTTATAGAAACGGAAGTTTCTTGTTGAATTGTGAGTGGCAGTGAAGTTTGTTCAGTGTTATAATTTTCGTTAGTAATCTTTGGATTGCACATAAAAAATCGTCCTCTCTGAAATGGTGGTTTGGTCACTTCCATTTTACAAGATAGGGCGATTTTTTTGTATCTATTTTTAGAGATAAAAGGAAGGCTACCCTCAAAAGTCATTTTGAATGACTTTTGGGACAGCCCCTTAATAAATTATTTAGTGACTACTTCAGTATTTGTAAGTCCTGCTTCACGTACAAGTCTTGAAACTTGCATTTTTAAAACTGTGCTTTGAGAAAGTTCAATAACAATTTTCTTGAAACCAGCTTGCTTATATAGTCCCATTGCTCCACCTAACTTTACAGCTAAATCAGGTGTTAATACTTTCATGTTTGTACTGTCTATATGTAACTCAAAACTACTTGCGTCAATAGATGAAAGCGTACTTCCAAATTCCTTATCAAATTTTTCTGCTTCAGCTAATGTTATTTGGTCTCCTACACAAATATTCACCTTTTTAGCCGCCAAGTTTTTTTCGATCTTGTAAGTTGTTACTAACATATTTTTAATCTCCCTACAACACTATGAATTTTTGAAAAAGTTATAATTTTAACTTCCGTTTTAGATTCTAGCAAAGTAGTAAGAAAGTTGCAAATGTTTTTTTGGTGAACGATATCTAAAGTCCGTTTTTGCAAATTAAAAAACAAAGGACAATTATACTACCGTTTGTTAAATGTAGAAAGAACAGGTCTTTATGCATCCCTTACCTTTCCCTAACAAAAGATTAGCTAAATAAGCTACTTCTTCGATCCATTTTTCAACTTCATTTTAAATGTATAATTAATGGTCATTACCAAATGAATAAGCACACGCCCGTGGAAAACGTAGTGGCATGTGCTTGTCACTTGCAGATTTTTGTATAAAGCCATATTTTGAGTCCATTATAAGAAATTCCGATCTTTTAATTCGTTTTTTTCGATTGTAAAATTACCTCTTGGAAGTCCTTTACAGACAATGGCTTACTAAAATAGTAGCCTTGTACATACTCGCAGCCATAGTTTCTAAGTATTTCTAGTTCTTCTTCGCTTTCGACACCTTCAGCAACAACTTCTAGGTTAAGTGCATGTGCTAAAGATATAATCGCTGCAATCATCGCTACGCCGGATTCCCCTGGGTTTATATCTTGAACAAACGCCCGATCAATTTTAAGTGCATCCACTGGGAACTTCTTCAAATAACTAAGCGATGAGTAACCAGTACCAAAATCATCAAGTGAGATCGTAATACCCAATGCCTTAATGCATTTAATCGTATGGATTAATTCCTCAGTATAATCAAGCATACTCATCTCAGTTATTTCAATTTCTAAATGGGTTGGGTCAACACCTGTTTCAAGTAAGACATTGTGTACCATGTCGACAAACCCTGTTGTACTTATATGTATTGGTGAAATATTAACTGCCACACGTAAATTCAATTGATATTGCTCATTCCATGTGCGTGTTTGTAAACATGCCTTGCGCAGCACCCATACGCCTATATCATTAATAAGACCACACTCTTCCGCAAATGGGATAAAGCGATCTGGTGACATCGGACCAAAATCTGGATCCGTCCAGCGTAAAAGTGCTTCCATACCTGTAATTGCATTTGTCTCTAAATGGACTTTTGGCTGGTAATGCAGTTCCAAGACATCATTTTTTAGTGCCTGATGCAATTTTGTCTCTAATAACAGTGACTTATCATTGCCGCCAATCATATTAGAACGATAATACGTATACTGATTACCTTTACTTGTTTTAGCAGCATACATCGCAATGTCAGCAGTTTTCAGAAGTTCCTCTATTGAATTTGCATCATCAGGGTAGACACTGATACCCATGCTAATCGTTACATAAAATTCATAATCTTCAATGACAAAGCTTTCACTAAAAATATTCATGATTTGTGTAGCCATTTCTTCAATTTTGCTAACATCATTTAAGACATAAACAAATTCATCACTATTATGTCTGAAAAAGCTATTAGAAGTGACATCGACTTTTTTCAAACGATTGGCCATCTCCACGAGGAATAGATCACCAATGGCATGACCTAATCCATCATTAATATGTTTAAAACGATTTACGTCAATGAAAAACAATGCAAATTGCGTTTCATTTTGTTTACTTTTAAATGTCTCAGCTTCTAAATGCTTCCCTAACATTCTACGATTTGGTAAGCCTGTTAAATCGTCAAAATAAGCAATATCGGTAATTCTCTTAATGTCTTTTTGTGCTGTAATATCTACACGGATGGCAATATATTGATACGGTCTACCTTTTTCGTCTAAAAACGGGACAATTGTCGTTTTGACCCAATACAAAGAGCCATCTTTCGCACGATTACAAATCTCACCATGCCACAATTGACCAGTAGCAATTGTTTTCCACAGCTCTCTAAAAAATGTTTTGGAGTGAAAGCCCGAATTTAAAATGGAATGATTTCGACCTATTAATTCTTCTCTTTCGAATTTCGAAATCAAACAAAAATGATCATTCACAAAAGTGATATTACCAGTTTTATCAGTAATCGCTACAATTATAGAACTATCTAATGCAGAGAAAATATCTTGTAATTCTTCAAAACTATAATGATTGCTATTCATTTGTTTTAACAGTGCATTCATTTGTTTCATAATCTATTCTCCAATCTGTGGCTGTCATCCTCTAGGAATAATTCAAATTAATCATTTCCCTATTTTTAGCCTACTAAAAATAATCGAAAAGCTTGTATGCCTTTCGATTTATTAGATGAATGAAATTTAAATGGAATTTAGTAAATTAGTTACTTTAAGTTCATATAAAATTGGTAAGGCATCGCTATTATCAAATGAATAATGAAGAACTTCAGGGTCATTCCATCTCACTTCTATTGCTGCAACCTGCTTTAAGTATTCATTCCAGTTATTCACTTTCCAAGCATCACGTAATTCATTTCTTGTAATGAGTCGATTTAACAATGTTTGCTTGTCTACCGTTACCATAACAACTTTAATATCAGCAAATTGTCGGATTTTTAATATTTCAGCATTCGTATGTAACCAATTCTCATCTTGTATTTCAATTTCGAACCCAGCTGTTACAACTACACTATTACCTAGCGCAACGTTTTCTAATGTTAATGCTAAAATAGATTTATATTCTAGTGGTCTTACAGTTTGTATATAAAAATCAGATTCGCGATCATACTTATTTTTCAAAGGTGAAGATTCACCTAAGTATTGTTCAGTTAAGCAAATAGTTGCGGTATCTTTATCTATGTATGTATAATGCTTATTTTTTGCAATGATTTTACCTACTGCACTTTTCCCTACACCTGCCTCACCAATAACGAAAATTACTATGGGTCTTGCCATACGGTTGCCTCCTTCATACTACTTTGAATTGTCAGATACTTATACAGAATAACACAAATTATAGATTTTAGAGCCTTTAATAACAAATTATGATACAAAAAATAAAATGTCTCACTCAACCTAGTTGGCAGCAAGACATTTTTTTAGCTATTATCGCAGTTCATATTCAAGTGCTCCTCCTTGTTTTACCGCTTGTTCATTGTAGGCATCTAACTGTTCTTGCGATAAATTCAACAAATAATAATGATAATTAATCGGTATTACTTTATGTTCCTCGCATACTTTTCTATAATACTCATAGCCTAGGCGATAATCGATCATAAACGAACCCCTTTCAAACTTTTTAAATGTTCTATTACGAGAAATAAAACGAACCCCAGTCCATAGATGATTCAAATGGCTGGGGCTCTATACTATAATTACGTCCGTTTCCGTAATAAACACTCCCTGTCATTAAGATTCATTTATTTCATATGCCTAATTTCTTTGCTTGCATGTTATATGCTGATAGTTGCTCCTGCGATAATTGGATTACATAATAGCGGAAAGAAATTGGTTCCATTCCATAGCGTTCACATACCTCACAATAAAATTCATAGCCATCACGATACTTTGTCATATAAAATTCCTCCTTAAGTTTAAGTTGTACTATAACAGTTTTTTTATTTGTATTAATAATATATAACAGACATTGTATTGTGTCAATGCTTTTAGTGGAATTTTCTAATAATTTTATAAAAAGAATATCTCACGTACAGTTTGAGACATTCTTTCTATATGCGCTGTTTCATTTCACAATATTGAATGGATTATTTTCGATTACATGTTGTAGTGCCTCATCCTCAATATGCGTGTAAATTTGTGTTGTTGCGACACTGGAGTGTCCTAAAATATGCTGTAAACTACGTATGTCAGCACCCGCCTTATACATCATCGTAGCCGAAGTGTGTCGTAGTTTATGCGGTGTTAAATGCTCCTTGCACAATCCTGATTGTTTGTTGATGTTTTTCACAATTTTAGCAATCGTTTGGCGTGTTAACCTTGTCCCTTTTTGCGAGATAAATAATGGCTCATCACCCGCTCCTCTATATGTATAACACCCGTCCTTTCTATAGTTTTCCAAAGCCTGTACACAGCTATCATTTAAAAAAACAGTACGCTCTTTATTACCTTTCCCTACAACCGTTAAATAACGACCTTGAATCGACGTTGTGTTCAAATGACAAAGCTCTGTTACACGAATGCCAAGATTTAAAAAGAACATCATAATACAGTAATTTCTTGGAGTAGCTTTGTTTACAGCAATACCTTCTATAAACTGTGTCGCTTCTTCCATATTCATATAAATTGGCTTTTTTCGTCCTATTTTAGGTGTCTCTAGTTCATCTGCTGGATTTTCATCGAGTAAGCGACGTTTTCCTTTTATGTATTTGAAAAATGATTTCAAAGTCGCAACTTTACGTGCTCGAGCAGAAGCGGAATTGCCTCGCTGCACTTCACAATATTCCATAAATGAATAGAGGTCCTCGAGTGAAATCGTTTGGATATCTTCTATTGTAATAATCGAAATATCGATGCTAGCTATTTCCTCTATCGGATAATCATTTTGCATCGCCAAATGAAAGCGGAAAAATAGAGCGAGATCATATTCATATTCTTTTCGCGTCCTTTGAGACTTTCCTTTAATTGTTGTTAAGTACACCAAAAAGTCTTTCATCAACTTTGGTAAAACAGTTTTATTCATTAACTCACCTCTATAATCCCTATTTTACCATGAAAAAACGTTCCCAAATATAAATTTGGGAACTTTATTGCAAAAATATGCCCTTTTTCACAACTAAGAACATTTGTTCTCTTTCTTATAACGAAACTAAAACTATCTTCTACACTCTTGTCTTCCATTCTACCTCCTTGCATTTTATAAGTTTCTTTATGTCCATTTCATATTTAAGAACTTGATTTTCCGAGAAAAGAATCATTTTTTATACTCAATCCCTAGTGCTGTGAGACGAATCGAAATTCCTTTACTCGGGTTGTTATACATCTCGAAAACGCTCACAAGACAACTTACTTTTATTTACATATCCATATATTTCCTCAACTTAACCCTTTCCCCTCGAAAAGCGTCAAACTAGAACAGCAATAAATGTCGAATTATGGCACCTCACGAAAATCAAGAATGACATGTTACTTCATAAACTCAAAGCAATTAAATAATCTTTTGAAATCTCTTTAATATATACCTTTTATTTCGCATAGATAATAGTAAAGCTATTTTTATTTAGTGTCCTTTTATTTTCATTTATATTCAGGAGGAGATCTAACATGTTCGAATCGTACTCTACAAATTCTTTCTTTGACGAAATGTTCGAAAAAAATTTGCCGAAACAGCATTACCAATCATTTCATCATAAGCTTCTCGCTTTTTCCAAAGAGGAGCTAAATGAAAAGCATATTCAAGCGCAATCAAGTTTTCTAAGGCAAGGAATTACTTTTACTGTTTATGGGGCTGAAGGTGGCACCGAACGCACAATGCCCTTCGATTTCGTGCCAATTATTATTCCGGATAATGCATGGAAAACAATAGAAGCTGGCATGAAACAGCGTGTAGAGGCACTAAATTGCTTTTTGCATGACGTGTATCATGAACAGCGTATTTTAACTGATGGTATCATTCCCCTTCATTTAGTTAAAAATAATCCATATTACAGCAAAGAAATGCTCGGTGTTCATGTTCCGATTCAAAATCATATATTTTTAGCTGGAATAGATTTAATACGTGATGAAACAGGCACTTATCGTGTATTGGAAGATAATTTACGCAACCCTTCAGGTATGTCCTATGTATTCCAAAATCGCCATGTTATGAAAGAAGTGTATCCAGAATTTTTCTCCAAACATACTATTTGTACACTAGACAAGCAGATGGGCCTTATGCAAAAGGCATTGTTAGCTCATCGACCAATTAATTTAGAGGTAGATCGCACGCCCACTGCCGTATTATTAACAGCAGGTATTTATAATTCGGCTTATTATGACCATGTTTTTTTAGCGCAACAATTGAATATTCCATTAGTCGAAGGGCGAGATTTACTAGTAAAGGATAATAAAGTTTATGTGAAAGCCATTCATGGACTAGAGCAAGTGGATATTATTTATCGTAGAATTGATGATGATTTTTTGGATTCAACCGTATTCCGAGAAGATTCATTGATTGGTGTACCTGGGATAGTGGCTGCTTATAAAGCTGGGAATTTGTCCATTCTGAATGCTATAGGAAATGGTGTAGCTGATGATAAGGCAATCTATGCCTATGTCCCTGATATGATTCGTTATTACTTAAAAGAGGAGCCAATTATTGATAACGTTCCAACATATCAATTGAGTGACCCTGCACAGCGAGCATGGGTACTTGAGCATTTGCATGAGCTCGTTATAAAAAACGTCGGGTCTTCTGGCGGATATGATATGTTAATTGGTCCACATGCTACAGAGCAAGAACGTATTATTTTCCGAGAAAAAATAGTGAGAAATCCTGAAAAATATATTGCACAGCCAACGATTCAATTATCACGGGCACCGTCTTTTCAAGATGGACGATTTTACCCTTGTCATGTCGATTTGCGTGTTTATGTTATGCGAGGCGATCAAACATTTGTTTTACCAGGTGGGCTGTCTCGTGTTGCCCTTAAAGAAGGCTCGCTCGTTGTTAATTCATCGCAAGGTGGCGGTGCTAAAGATACGTGGATTTTAAAGGAGGAGGAAGCACAGCATGAGCATGTTGAGTCGAGTAGCAGATGCATTGTATTGGATGGCTCGCTATAGTGAACGCACTGAAAATAATGCGCATATATTAAATGTACAATTGCTGAAAATGTTAGAGCAGTCTGGGACAGAATATGAGTATTTAGATGACTGGGAATCGGTGCTCGATATATGTGCTTCGAAGGAAGAATATCACGAAAAGTATGGTACAATTCGTGTGAATCTGTTAATTGATTATTTATTATTTTCAGAACAGAATAGCAATGCGTTGTTAAAAACACTCGTGGCAGTTCGTGAAAATGCTCGCATTACACGTGATATGATTCCAATTGAGCTGTGGGAAGTACAGAACGCCTTCTATTTATATTTGAAAAATGATATTACAGAACGTGCCAAGCCATTTCCACTTATCTCACTAAACTATTTTTTGCAAAGTGTTAGCAAAACTTCTATGACAGCAACAGGGTTAATAGAAAGCTCTATGGATCGTGATTTACCCTATCACTTCATGCAAATTGGTAAATGGTTAGAACGTATGGAAAAGACGATTCGCATGATGCTCATTACGATTGAACATATCAAATTGTCTAATTTAACATATGAAGCGGCTGATGGTACTTTTTTACTTAACTTAACACGAGCTACGGAAACGTATTTTAAAAAGCATCATTCTGCTGATTTGAAAAGTGTTCTATCCTTTTTAATAGTAGATGTCCGATGCCCTCGCTCGATTTCATTTTGTTTAAACAATACAAAGCAGGCACTAATCGCGATTGAAAATGCTCATTTCACCTCTGAATTTTCAATCGTATTTTCGCAGCTTCAGTCTTTAAATACAATGATCCATAAACTCGATATAAATGCACTCAGTGTGGAAGAAACCTATTTAGCAATTGAAAAGATGCTGACTCTATGCATTGATTTTAGTCATTCATTTTCAACAATTTATCACTTCCATGAAGCAGTTAGTCCAAATTGAAAGGAAGTTGGCGCCTTTCAAAGTAACTCTCAATAGTTGAAAGGACGTTTTGTACATGAAATTTGAGATTCAACATACAAATACTTTTCAATATGAATCCAAAGTCGATCAAAGTTTAAATACGATTCGCTTAAAGCCACGTGGAGACGAAAGACAACGATTACTTTCTTATCATATTACGATTAGTCCTTCGTCTCTGATCCGTGAAAATATAGATATATGGGGAAATACTATCGGGACATTTTATATCCCTGAACTTCATAGTGAATTAGCCATCCAATCAACATCTATCGTAAGTATCCAAAAGGCACCTATTGTGAATAATCTATTGTACTCACCTGAAATGCAAAGAATCTTTCATTCGCAATTTTTTTCTGAACAATATCTACCTTTTTTAAAGCAATCACAATCGACCTATTTGACACAAACACAGTTAAACGAAGTGTTTCAATTTATAGGCCATGGGGAAAATCCAATTTTATTTGCTCTGCATTTAATGCATTATATTTATTCAAATTTCACTTATGATGCCGAGGCAACTAATGTCAACACCATTGCAACGGAGGCATTTACTTTAAAGCGCGGTGTTTGTCAGGACTTCACCCATATTATGATTAGTGTTTTGCGTGCAAAAGGCATACCTGCACGTTATGTTAGTGGCTATTTATATGTCGAGGAAAATTCTGCATTGATTGGAGACCTCGCAACACATGCTTGGGTGGAAGTGATGATTCCTGGAATTGGATGGATTGGTTTAGATCCAACAAACAATGTGGAAGTACTCGAAAACCATATTATTTTAAGTATTGGACGTGACTATTTAGATGTTAGTCCCATGGAGGGTGTCTACACAGGTGGCAGGCATCAATTAAATGTAAAAGTAGAAGTAAAATCCATTGATCATTACTAATAACACGCAAGATAGTAATTTCTTTTCTAATTCTGGCTCATTGTCAAGGCATGTACTTGACTAAAAAGAAACTACAAAATGTAAGCACATGGAACGAAAGGCGGCGCTCGCCCCGCGGAAAGCGTCCGCCTGCAGTGGAATGTGCTGTCAAGTACAAATTATAGTGTAGAGCCCTAATCCTTATAGTAAAATCATAAGTGACCGCTTCATCTGTTCTAGTACAATCTCTTGAATAAGCCCCTTTTTACGTTCGAAAAGAGTTATTTTAATAAAAATTCACATAATTACATGTTCTTTAACATTTGTGTTATATAATAAAATAACACTTTCTATGTAGGAGGCTTTTTAAAATGCAAGTTAAAACGACTAGACTCGAAGCAGAAGATGCAAAAATTATTTATCAAGAAACAGCTGGGCTCGCAATTATAACAATTCACCGCCCTCAGGCGAAAAATGCGTTAACCGCAAATATGTGGGCTGAACTCGCAAAAATTGCGCTGCAAGTTTTAGAAAACCCTAAAAATAAAGTGCTAATTTTACGCGGTTCTGGTGAAAATTTCACAGCAGGATCAGACATAAAAGAGTTCAACTCCATTTCGTTGGAAAAAGCGGAAGAAGCATTCGTTCATATGGAAAAAACAATTTCAACAATCGAGCATTTACCGATTCCAACAATTGGTGTTATTAATGGCCCAGCTATGGGGGCTGGACTTGAACTAGCGTTAGCATGCGATATTCGAATTGGCTCAGAAAAAGCGAAATTAGGCATTCCTGTAGGTAAATTAGGTATTACATTAAACAATAAATTTGCACAGCGTCTTGTACAGCTTGTAGGTCCATCTACAACAAAGGATTTAGTGTTTACTGGTCGCATGTTTAAAGCAGAAGAAGCATTTAAACTAGGTATGCTAAACTATTTAGTCGCTGAAAAGGACTTAAACAAATATATGATTCGTATGGGGAAACTCGTTGCAGGTATGTCACCTGATTCCCTACTCGCTGTAAAACAATCTGTTCAAGAATGTGTGGATAGTGTTCCGAAGCTATGGGAAGGCTCTAAACCATTTGTTGGCAATGATTTCGCTGAAGGTTGTCAAGCCTTTGTTGAAAAGCGTCAGCCTATCTTCTCCCGTACCATTAAATAATAAGTAAAAGAAGGTATTCAACTACTCAACACGGTAGCTGGATACCTTTTCGTTATACTATTTTCCGCTTCTCCAAAGATTTAACCGTGACATTAATGGTATCGATTTCGTATCCAAAATGCGCATAAAATAATTGTTGCAATGTTTGCTGCATATGATGAATACGCTTTTGTAAATCATATGTAATCGGTGCCTTCAGCTGCACAACAATATCTGTTTGAATTTGCTCACCAATAACAAAATGCACGTGCTCTACTTTTTTTACAATCGGATATGTACGACAGCAATGCTCAATCAGTTGAATATACACTACCTTGTCAATTTCTATATATTGCTGTTGAAAATCAGGACGGACAATCGTCGTTTCACCGATTTTCTCTCGTTTATGAGAAAAGATTTCCTTTCCTCTCAGTATTAAACGTTTAAAGAAATTTTGTTCTACCTGTCTATATGGAATCGGCATCACATGCTTCCCTTGCGTTTCTCGAATAAATCGTGCCTTTTGTATTTCCTTTTGTGTTCGAATTTCTTCTACGTAATAGAAACTGTTAATTGGCTCAATTTCAAGCCGCTTCGCAATCGTTTTTGTCATCTTGTCTGAAGTACCAATTATTAAGAGCGAGGATACCTGATGTGTGACTAACGCTTTTTTCACTTCTTCACAATGCTCTTGCTCGTTAAAGATTGCTCTACGTACAGCGGTAATGATATTTTTTTCAAACTTAGCTGATCTACCTGCTACTTTTATGCCATTGACGATCAGTAAGCCGTCATCAATGATTGCATCTAAATTATTTTTATAAGCAAATACCAATGCACTTGTACTCTTTCCTGTGCCACTCGGACCACTTAATGAACAAACCCTCATAAAAATCCCCCTCCCCCTATAATGAAATCATAATCGAAGCATTTACAGTATGACAAGATAATATTCAGAATTTCTTGCCCATTCTACGCTTTAGTATGATAAACTATTTCTACTATTATTAGTTATTAACTATTTTTTACGTATTCAATTGTCTAAGGAGTGTGCGAATGTGAAAATTGTTCCATCGAAAAAAATGTCTTTATTTGCACCAGCTATTTTCGGTGATTTAAAGAAGCATGCCAAGCAACAACAAGAAAAAGGGATGACGCTGATCGATTTAAGCTTAGGCAGCCCTGATATCCCTCCCCACGATAAAATCCGTGAGCATTTATCATATAAAGCAAGCTTAGCTACATCTTACGGTTATACATTAACAGGTACTCAACGCTTTTACGAAGCTGTTAGCCGTTATTATAAGCGCCGCAGTCATGTTGATCTTAATCCGGCAACAGAAATACTCCAAACAATGGGCTCACAAGAAGGATTAGTACACTTACCACTCGCATTTTGTGATGAAGGCGATATTGTCCTTTCAACGAACCCTGCCTATGTAGCCTATGACGCTGGAATTCATTTAGCAGGTGCGACACCTTATTACATGCCCATTACACCAGAGAACGACTATTTACCTGATTTAGATGCAGTTCCTGAAGCGATTGCTGTAAAAGCAAAATTACTTATTTTAAATTTACCTGGTAACCCAGTACCAGCCATGCCTTCACTACAATACTTTACGAAAGTAGTTGCCTTCGCTAAAAAATATAATGTCATTGTACTGCATGATGCGGCTTACTCTGAGTTTTACTTTACCGGAGATGCCCCTATCAGTTTCTTATCTACACCTGGTGCAAAAGAAGTAGGTATTGAAATTAACTCATTATCTAAGAGCTTCAGTTTAGCGGGCACCCGCATAGCATATATTGCCGGCAATGCCGATATGATTGCCATTTTAAAGCAGTTAAAATCGAACTTAGATTTCGGGATTTTTGAGCCAATTCAAGAAGCGGCTATTATGGCTTTAGATCACGCCGAGGAAATTACCGCAAGTCTACGCCAAACATTTTCAGAGCGCCATACAATCCTGATGAGTGGCTTACAAACTATCGGCTGGGAAGTCGCGCCATCAGACGGTGGTATGTTTGTTTGGACGAAATACCCATATGCAATGGACTGTACGGAATTTGCTTTTACATTAATTGAACAAGTCGGTATCGTAACAGTACCTGGTACGGCCTTTGGAACAGCTGGACAAGGCTACCTACGTCTTGCCCTAGTACAACCAAAAGAAAAGCTACAAGAAGCTGTGTTACGTCTGAAAAACTTAACAATTTAATATTATAAAAGGAGCCGCTTCACATTGTCGTGAGACGGCTCCTGTCTATTATACTTCATATTTTTCTCTTGAATCATCTTCATAACGGTTATAGCGCATTTTAAATAACCCATAAATATGTGTAACAAGTACTTTTAAGATTGCGTATCCAGGAATACCCAAAACAACTCCTGGTACACCAAATAACGATCCCGCCGTCAATAATACGAAAATGATTGTAATTGGATGCACACTTAACGATTTCCCCATAATTTGAGGTGAGATAAATTTACCTTCAATTAACTGCACAACTGTCCAAACAAGTGCTAATTTAATAAGCATTAATGGTGACGTGACAAGTGCAATAATAACAGCTGGCGTAATCGCTATTACCGGTCCTAAATATGGCACGACACTCGTAATCATCGCTATAAACCCGAGTAACAATGCATACTTCATACCGATAATTAAAAATCCAATTGTAATCATTACACCTATACACATGGCTACTAAAATTTGCCCTTGGATGTATGAGCTAATTTGCTTGTCCATATCGTGCATGACGCCATGTACACCATCACGCATACGTGGTGGGAACATTTTTAATACGAATTTCGGAAGCTTTTTTCCATCCTTTAATAAGTAAAATAAAATAAATGGCACTGTCACAAGCGATAATACTATGCCTGTTAAAGTTGTCAATAATCCTGTGATTCCAGTCGCTACACCTTGAGCTAAGCCAGTAGCTGTTTCTTGCACAGTATCTACAAGTTTATCATTGACATTTTCCATAACTTTATCATATTCGAAGTCAATTTTATTAAAAAACTCTGTTAGCCTCGAGTTATTTACAAATTCTACAACATCTTGTGTCAATTTCATAAAGTATACAGGGAACTCCTGTAGCAAGTTCGTAAATTGATCACGTAGAAACGGGTAGACCAATAACACGAGCATTGTAATGACACTAATAACACCAATGTATAAAAGTAATATCCCCCAAATTTTTGGGATTCTCCAGCGCTCTAATAAGGCCAGTAGCGGACGTAGTAAATAATAAGCAATAAGTGCTAGTACACCGGGTAAAATCACTACTTCAAATAATACTTGTAACGGGTAAAATATGAAGGCAATTCTGTCAAACATATAAATAACACATGCAATTAATAATAATACAACTAAAGTAAACAGCAGGTTTTTCCCGCCTAAGAAGCGAATAAACTTTGTCGAAAAAAGATTCGATCTCTCTTTTGGTCTTTCTTTCTCCATAATTCCACCCCAAATCTAATGTACCGGACGTCTCTTTTTATATTACATGAAATACCAATATAGCTAAATATCATTATAATTCCATTCCTAAAAATTTGCTAAGAAATTGTCTGTTCATTTTTTCATCTAGTACAATGGCAGAGCCTGCATGACTAAAGTTTTGGAAAGTGTAACTATTTTCAATTGGTATAGTGGCCTTATCAATAGAAACCTTCCCTTTCATGAGCATTTTTAATACTTGCTGTACTTCCTGTGATGAAGATAGGTCCGTTGTCACATAACCTTGTGCTGCACCAACGAATTTTGGTAGGTTGACTACATTTCCAGATGAAAGCACCTCATTCTTCAATGCTTCAATCACTTTTTGTTGCCTTGCTACTCGTCCAAAATCTCCTTCTGCATCTTGGCGGAAGCGCGCATAGCCTAATAACTCTTTACCTGAAAGATTATGCACACCTTGTTTGAGTGACACATCAATTTTTTCAGACATATCCTTCTCGACATCCATTTCAACACCACTTGGAGCAATGATATCTACAAGTGACTCGAAATTTTGAAAATCAACTAATGCATAATGATGGATGGGTATACCAAACATATTAGTAAGTGTATCCTTTAGCAGTTGCACACCATCAAGGTAATAAGCTGTATTCAATTTATAGGATTTGTAACCTGGAATCGCTGCATAAATATCTCGCATAAATGATACAAGTTTTACTTCATTATTATCCTTATTCCAAGATAGAAGCATAATCGTATCTGTACGAGATTTCTCTTCACCTCGCGTATCCACACCAAGGATTAAATAATTTTCAATTGAACCATTCACTTTATCAGCAGCAAATGCTTCCTTTGGTAATGCCACATTATTTGCTAATTTAAAGCCGCTTCGATATTGCATAACTGAGTAACTTGCAATAACGATAGCAATGAGTAGTAAGAATGTGACAAATACCCTACCTTTTCTCATTTTACGTTTTCTAGGACGTTCTGATCGCCTTGTGTATTGTTCTTCTTCCATAAAATAGCTCCCTTTTATATATAGTTATATAACGATTCAAGTCGAATGAAGTTTCATTTTCTGTCATATCGTTAAATAATTCTCACTGCCACTTATAGTAAAAACACTTCTACTCGTATCATACACTTATTTTTCCTGATTGAAGCATTAAAATGACATAATATTTTCGTCAAGACGTAACACGAACCTCTGAAAAGAATCATGACGTTTGCTAATGCACTATGCAAGCTATGGCTATTCGACAATACAAAAACGTCAATGAACCTGTACAAGCATTCATTGACGTTAAATTATTACCTATTGAGGTGGGTGTTTTCGGTTGAATGAAGTTAAGAACAGACCGACTGCACCAATCGACATAAATAAAATAGCGCGTATCAATAAATCGAGCGTAGACAGATCGAAAAATACAAGTTTGAAAATAGCAATGACTAATAGTGTGTAGCCCATTATACGTAATGTATTGAATTTTTTAATAGCACTCAGCCATAATGCTGTGGCAGCAGTGCCAAACAGTAACACACTTTGCGCACTTACAGCGATTTTATCACTTAAAAGTGTATTAAAAGCTAACTGCTCAAAAGTAAAGATGAGCAAAATCATAGCCATTAGTAAGCCTACTACGATCAAAATATCCACATACTTTTGTACATCTTTGGCCCATTTTTTATAAATAAGCCCTTGCTTAAATAAATCCGCTATGAGAGCTAGCCAGATCAATGCAAATAACACGCGAATTGCTATGTCAAACAAGCCTTCCCCGTCTATATGACGATGCACATCTAGCAGACTGAAGGTTGTAAGCGCAAATACTACTAGTAATGTTTTTGAGAAATATCGTCCAACAACTTGTTGCGAAAGGAGCAAGGAACTAATTGTCACAATCGCTAATATCGTATGTGTCATGTATGGATGCCACATAGCAATGGAAACATATGCCCAGTCTAGCTTATATAAGTACAAGAAGAAGAGCAGTGCAATGACTAGTGGGACGATGTGATTAAATTGTAGCTTCGTTACTACTAATTCAAATTGTGTTGGCTGTTCTTTTTCCTTCTTCGCATAAACAAAACAAATAATCATGTAAGCAAGTATTAGTAGCTGATTCAAATGCCCTGTACTCCAAAACGGCTCTACACCATAAAATGTATAGCTAATTAGCACTTGAACTGCAAAAATCATGGAGTACGTCACTTTCATCAGACTCGCACGTAATCTAATGGCCAATAACAGGCCCATAAAGGTCGTCAACGGATACAAAATAACAGCAAACTCTTCAAGTATATTCATCATAAGTAGTGCATTCAAGAAAGCTAAAAAACCAATCGTTCCAAATAAATCGAAAACACGTCGCTGGTCCTTTTTGTAAGCAAAAAACGAAACACCTAAAAATAACAAGGTTACTAGCAGTAAAGCCCATTCGGCAAAGGTATTACCGACAATGCTTACTATCATAAAACTCATAACACTAGCACTAAAAAGCAAGCTTTCATACAGGACTTTATATTTCGTTGCCACACTATATAATCGCCACCAGCTATAGACGAATTTCAAGAGTATAATGACAAGCGCGCTAGCAAATAGGATATGGAACTCCCTCTCAAATGCCCATAATGATAGAAGGGCAATGTTTGAAAAGAAAAAGGCTATGAGCAATGCGACTTTTTGTTGGTGTTTAATAATGACTAATTGCACACAACCAAATAATACGACGATAAATAGTAAAATATACAATTGATTAAAATCCATATATTCAAGTAAATA
>JAVWKG010000062.1:0-16494 GCA_036638655.1 Lysinibacillus sp.
GCTCTCGGTTTTTGAGAGATATTTTGATGCTTAGTGTGTACTTGTCAATTCTTTGATAGAAGGGACAAAAGTAGTAAGGTCAATACCTTCAACTGCTGCTTTATATTCCTTTTGAGCCACTAGTCTTTCTTTACTACCTTCATTAAATATTTCAACAGACCGTTCCCAAATTTCAACTTCGTCTAATAAAGATAGCTGATCCAATGACTTTTTCTCAGCAATGTAAGTTTTAACTACTTCTAAATATTCCTTTTCTGACTGCTGTACTAATGCGAGATATCTCTTGTTAAAGTCACGGTCTGTTTTCATCTTATTATCTTGATATGATGCTTCAAGATTCGCGATTTCTTGTAACTGGGCTGCTGTTAAATCACGTTTCTTTTTAGCTGCCACTGTACGGATTTTTTGTATTTTTTCAAGTGTTTTATCATTCTTGCTTTCGTTTTTCGAGTTGAAATCGTCAATTAAATTACTGTACTCTTTTTGAAATTTTTCAGATACTGATAATATGCCATCAGCGATGTTTTCCATAGCTGTGTTTACTTTAGCGCTCGAACCATCAATACCGATTGCTAACCCTTCACCTGTCCACAGACCAATCTGTTTGAATACCTTTGAAGGTGATGCAATTTTTAAAAGGGATTTTGCTTTATTTACTACGCCGTCAACCACACCAGTGATAGATTCGATTGCATCGTCTGCCATTGAATTGATTCCAGATATTAAGCCTGAAATCATATCCTTACCTATTTGCTTTAGCTTGCCGATGTCGAAAATGGCTAAAGCTGAATCCCAAACTTCTGAAATTGTATCGGCAGCTTTGTTCATTTGGATTCCTACATTTTTCCCCATTGCTTGGAAGTCTTTGTCTATACTATCTGCCATTTTTCCGACCCATTCCGTCGAGTCGTTATAAACCTTAGTCCAGTCGTTTTTAACATCAGTACCTATTTTTTTTGTTCGATCGGTAACATCATTGTACATTTTCGTCCAGTCTCGGTTGACATCGCTCCCTATTTCTTTTACACGGGACGTAATATCTCGCTTCATAACTTGCCACTTGGATTTGATTTCACCAGTTTCCCAATCAACTTGCGCTACATGCTCTCCTGCTTGTGCTTTTGCCTCTGCAACAATCTTTTCATGCTGATCTTCTGCTGCTTTAATAGTTTCGTCACGTTGTTTTCCGGCGTCTTCTATTAATTGTTTGGATTGTGCCGCTGAGATAACACCCATTTCATCGCGCTGCTTAATAATTTCCGCAACCGCTTTTTTATACTGCTCTTCCGCCTCTTTAACAACTTCATCTTTTTGCTTTACGGAATTTTTAACAACTTCGGCAGCTTGTAATGCAGATATTTCGGAAGCGTTATTTTTAATCGATTCGTAAATTACTTGCTGTTCAAGTTCAGATTCTGTCAAATATTTAATGGCATTATCCTTCATCGTAGCGTGAATTCGATTAATTTCAGCTTCTTCAGCTAACGTTAATTCCCGTTTTTCATTGCTAGCAGCAGTCATAATTTCAGCAATTCTCGTATTACCCTCACTGATTTGGTTTTCTTTGTTCGCCTGATATTCAGCAGTACGGGCTAAAATTTCAGCTTCCTCCGATTCAATAAGGACGTTGGAATTTGCATAAAAATTCGTAACGGCAGCTAATTGTTCCTCGTGATTTGTTTGCATTTCCGCTAATACTTGTTGTCCCATTTGATTAAAAATTGAGGTTATATTTGTAGCCATTTCTTGCGTAACCGCTTGTCCAGTTATTGATAACGTACTTAAATGACCCGATGCCTGTTCTGATAACTCCATAAAGCCACCTACAGCTTCTGCAGTCGATTCAGACACTTTACTAGACCAATCTTCAACCTGTATAGACGACTCGCCTAAATCTTGAGATAGCGCGTAAACACCTACTCCTAATGCAGCTACTGCGGCTACAGTTAATCCAACTGGACCTGTCGCGACCGCTAATGCACTACCGAGAAACCCTACTCCCGAGGTCGCCCCTGCTAAACTTCCTATAACAGGCGCCGTTACAGTCGCAATTCCGCCAATCCCACTAACAAACATGCCCAAAACCGCTACCGCTGGACCCGCAACTGCCGCAATCCCACCAATTGCTAATGTGGCACCTTGTGCTTCTGGTGATAAACCTGCAAACCATTGCGTTACATCTTCAACTGCTTCTGCAACTTTAGGTAGCCAATCTTCTGCTATTGTTAAAAGTATCTTTCCTGCGGGTTCTAGTGAAGATGCGGCACTACGTGTTAAGTTATCCCAACGTTGACCGAATGTTTGCTCTTGTACTTCTACTAATTTACCCATCGTACCCGATACGTCATCTAAACCTTCGCTCATTCCGATGAGAGAAAACATTGCAGTTTCTTCTAGGTCTTCCCACTTTGTCCCAAAAAGTGCTACACCTAGTTGAGCACGTTCTGTAGGGCTTTCTAATGCTTGTATTTTTTGAAGAATAGTATCCATCGCTTCAGCGCCACGAATTGAACCATTGTCAATTCCTTCTGTAAACTCCGTGTATTCTCCCATGATGATTTGCAAAGAAACACTAGCATCTTCTGCTGACTTGCCACCTTTTTGAAGGTTTTTAACTAGTTCATCTGCTGTTTCTTTGCCGACCTTGCTAGTGAGAGTTGCGTATTCTTGTGTAGCCTTACCACTTTTCATTAACGCCGATGTAAATTCGTCAATATCATCAGGTGCAAATAACTGTGCTAATGCATCACTAACGCCATCACTGCCATCTTTGATACGTATACCAAATTCTTTGACAACATCATTTAGATAATCTAGATTGTAAACTCCAGCCTCTGCCCCTTTTGAGAGCAATGAAAAGTATTCATCCGTTTCGAATCCTAACGTACTAAACAACCCGCTGTATTCCGCAACATTATCAAAAAGCTCATTGGAAAAGTTAAGCCCGTTTTGTGCGCCATTAGCCAATTGGTCAAAAGCCTCTTCGGATGAAATGCCGAAATTGACCATTAAGTTATTAGCTGCACGCGTTACTTCATTAACATCGGAATCAAACGACTTCGCTAGAGCTAGTGCATTTTTCGTTACACCTTCAATTTCGTTACCGTCAATTTCTTTCATGTTCTGTTTAACACGAACAAGGGCGCTTGTTACTTCGTCTAATGATTCGCCAAAACCTGCCTTCCACACATTACGGGCAGTGCCTTCAAGTTCTTTTGCGGCTTCTGCTGTAACACCTAATTCAGTTTGTATGCGTGCCTGTGCTGTATCAAATTGAGCGGCTACTGCAATTGCTCCTGCTCCTATTGCAAGTAAAGGACCTGTTACAGATGCAGTCATAGTGCCGCCGATATCCTTCATTTTTCCGCCAGTTGCCGTTGCCTTATCCCCAAGATCAGTAACCGCTTGACCAACTCGCACTGAGACGCTTTGCAAATCACTAAGCTCAGCTGTAACTTGATCTAATTCAGTTTGAAATCTATTGTATTGGGCCTGCGCACGGTTAACCGCTGCCGCTTGACGTTCTAAAGCGGCTTCACTCACATTTCCACTAGCGACCATTTCGTCGTATTTTCGACGTTGCTCTTGTAATTTGAGTGATGATGCGGTTAATGACCGTTGTAAGATATCCTGTTTTTGTGATAAGCCTTCCACAGATTGACCGAACTCTGTACCCTGTGCGCGTACCGCTTGCAATTCGCCACCCATTGCGCGTAAATTACGGTCCACTTGCGAAACGGTACCATTAAAATTACTTGCATCCATTGAGAGGCTGACCGCTAATGAACCTATTTCCGCCATGATTCCTCACCGCCTTTATAGCTAAATAAAAAATCACAACCATGAAATTTCATCGGCTGTGACTTCCTCTATAAATTCTTCTTCATTCATTAATTCGTACCAAAAATAAATATCCATCGCATCGATTTCATGTAATTTGTATCCATTCTTTAATAGCGACCTGTACATATTTTTTATCGCTTGATATGGCGTTAAATTACTTACTTTCCCTCGGATTTATCTCCTTTTAAAGCGTAGCCGCCTAAACCTAAAATGTTATTGAATACATTCAATAATTCATTTTGGAAACTTTCAACCGCTATACCATCCAATAATTGATCAAGTGTGAATTGATGATTAAATGCTTTTACAACCATTTCTGATAATTCATCGAGCTGTTCAGTTGTTGAATACGTACCTTCTTCTTGTTTTTGTGCTGTCTCTTCATTCATCTTTAGCGCATCACGCAATAAGCGAGCTGATACAAAGTCGTTTACAAATGTTTTATCTTCCCCATCAATTTTGATTGTAATATTCATCATTCATCCATCCTTTTCGTTAATTACTCAATTTAATAGAAATGAAAAAGAAGCCTATCCGTTAAGATAGACCTCTTAAAATTTAAGGTGTTGGCGTTGCGATAGTTGGCTTTTTAACAGTAGCAAAGAACGTTTCCGCTGTTTCATTTACGCCAGTATCGCGTGTGTCAACTGTATGCTTTAAATCGCCGCTAATTAAAGGTAATGCTTCACCACTGAATGGGTACGTTTTGTAATTCGTTTCTCCCTTTTTACGAGTAGCGTTTGATTCTTCACCAGGCTTTAATTTAGCTTTATACAACCAAACCATTTTAGACCCTGATTCAAAACCAATAGCGATCGGATTCGGTGTATCGTTAGAATTGGTAATAATACCACCTTCTTCAGATAACTTGTGACCATACCAATCAACCAAAACTTCTGTAGGTAAATCGGCTGTTTCGCCTGCAATCGTGATGGAATCTAGTTGCGCTTCCTGGTCAACAACGCGATCACCTGCATCTAAGTGGGCTTCGCTAAAATTCGGTGTTAATGTTAAAGAAATCGGCATTGTTAATGTTTTTACATCACCAAAAGTCTCTGTTTGCGCATCTGTCATTAAAGCATAATGAATCTTTTTTAAACTAATTTTTTGTGGTTTTTCATTTACTGTTGTAGCTGCCATTTACATGACCTCCTAATATTTAATATTCATCAAAAAAGGCAAACTGCAGCACTTTGTTAAAGTGAGAGTCGCCTTCTGATTTTGGGTTATCGTATTCTAACGTTCGTTCATAGCCTGCTGATTCTAATAATTTTTTTACTTCCATAACTAGATCATGATAGTTTGATTTTGACCAAACGTTCACTTGTATTAGTCGGCGCGTTTCGATTTCTTCGTCCGCCGCTTCTAAAGCAGCTCCTACATTTGTTTCAACAAACGTAATAAATTGGTTTGCAATAGTTGTTCCGGTCGGAACAGAATTAAAATGCACAGGTAATTTTAAAGGCATGAGCGTCGTTGTGACATGGGCTGAAATATCAATCATATTCTCAATGCCTTTCGAATTTCGTTTTCGATTGTTGAAACAAGCTCAGTCTCCACATTTCGAAAAGCACGTGTAAAAAACGGATTTGCTTGCTGGAATCCCCACGTGACAAGTTGGCGCTTGCCGTTTTTTAATGCATATTTACTTCCGGCACTACGCCCGCCCTCCACAATATGAGCGTGGTATGCCTTATCTGTATGGACGTGTACAACTCCATCCTTTGCGCGCTTGACTTTAATGTTCTTTTTCAAAGAATATTCATCTTGCGGTCCATCATCTTCCGGCGCTTCTTCAATAACTTTTTTTTGCAAGACCTTTGCAGCTTTATTTAAAGCTCTATTTTCGTCTTCATCTTCAATGGCTACATCGCCTAATCGCCTCATAATTTCGTTTAATCCGTCGAATTGTAATTCCATCTACAACACTTCCTTCACAATAACCGTGAGCCATTGATTGCGCTCATCATCGTTTGTTAGTGATTCAATTTCATGCATCGTCCCTTTAATTTCAACGCGCATAGTCGGTTCCAAATCTTCGCGATAACGCACTGTGATGATTTTTTTATCTTGCCATTGAGTAGCATCAACATTAAAAAGGCGCGCGCCATATTGCGTTTGTATTTTCGCCCATACGGTTGTGAATTTAGTCCAATCCGTGGAAGGCCAACCGTTTATAATTTCGCCTGGCGGTTTATGGAATGTAACTTTATTGCGTAAATCACCAGTGTTGATTGGTTGTTTATATTTAATTTGTTGCATCACTTGTGCCCTCCACAATTTGAGTAGAGAGTGCTTTCGAAACTGCCAATGTTGTAATTTGCGTTTGAAATTTCTCGTCAAAGTATTCACCGAAATCGTTGTATTCGTAACGACTTCGGTTGAAAACTAATCCTTTGAAGCGCTCATTTGTATGCACATCATATTCGCCGCATTTATCAATTAAATCCTCAATAGATTCTTTTAAAAAACGAGTTAAATTACTATCTTCATCATCACCTAACTTCATGCGCTCTTTAAATTCAGCTAAAAGTTCTTCTGTGATTTCATTCATTTAACTCACCCCTATTCGCCTTGCTTTAACAAATCTTCCGCTATGATCGCTTCGTCTTTACCTTTAACTTTTTCGCCGTTTGATAATTCATAAGTGCCGCCACCTACATGTTTTGGATATTCCAATGCTTCACCCTCGCGAACGATATCCGCCAAATAAATCTTTTTTAACTGTGGATGGACATCAGAAAGAAATTTAACTCGTTCATCGGTCGCTTTATATCCTGTGACAGGATATACGTCTCCAGCATTATAAATATGGTTTTCGTGCTCTTTTTCACGGAATGTATTAACTACTTTTGCTGTAATGTTCAATTGAATTGCTCCTTCCTATGTGGACAGAAACCCCAATTAAGGAGTCTCTGTTCCAATTTTTAATGTATAAATTGCAGCTACTTTATTATCACGTGGTTTGCCAAATGCGAATGTTTTCGCAATGTGTAAATTGCAATCCTCCATAGCAAGCGTTTCTTTGTATTCCGCTACCTCCACGCCACCACCGCGATATGCATCATAACGATCAGTTACAAAAGAGATTACTTCACCGTCTGTTGCAAACACAGATTCGATAAGCGTAAAGTTAAATGGTAATTTCGTGATGTAGTCACCTAGAGAATTTTGAGAAGTGAACTCCGCTTTTAAATCCCATGCGTCAGCAGGATTAATGATTAATGCGACTTTTCCACCTACACTTAACTTCTTACCTTTTGCAGTTTCAGATAACAATTTACCGATACCTGCAAATTCACGAATTGTGGTTTTTGAATCCGCTAAAGTTAATGTTCCTGATACTGCTTTTTTTGCATGACCACTTGTCGGATCAACCGCTGCTGCCAAATCACGAATTAAACCAATCGGTTCATCTTTCGTTGGACCTACACCGTTAATTACTGCATTTTCTAGCGCCACTGCATATGTTTCCGTAATTTGCGTTTGTACATAAGCCGCTACCCATTTAGGACCAAATTTTGCAAGGTCTTTCGGTAATACAACAAATGCCGTTAATTTAGACTGCGCAATTTTTTCTTGCGTAAATGCTGCATTCAATTGACCTTTGATATCACCGAAAATCGGACCCCAAACCGCTGCACCTTCGTATTCCGATGTGATTGCCGTTAATGTAATCGTTCCTAAGTTACGGAAATTGATTACAGAAAGCAACGGATGATCGCTAGTTAAATCCTCGTAAATGCGTTCTTCGATTGTGTACGGGAGAACAGTTTCATCTTGGAAACCATCCGAAACAACCAAATTATAGAATTTCGTTTCCTCAGCCGTCATTACATCGGCACCACGATTGGATAAAACGACTTGATCCACTGTATTGTTAGCTACTTCGTTTGTGATTTGAGTAGTTAAAGAGTCCACTAAAGCATCTTGCATATTCGTCCAAGCGATTTCGACTTGCTCAGGTGTTGATTCTTCATTTTTTACAACTTCCGCATATGCCATTTTAGCTTCGTTATATGCATCTGTATGGTTAGTTAATTTAATAGTCATTTATAATGACCTCCCAATTTTGTGTATTAAAAAAGGAACCCTTTACGCTTGGTAGTCGGTTGTACCGGCTGTGGCGTTGGTTCCTGATTTTGTTGATTTTTTAAAGTTTGAATTTGACTTTTCATTTCTTGCATTTGATTTTTCAGGTTAGCAATTTCCTCGTCTTTGTTGTCTTCCGTAGTTGATGAGGTAGCTGTAGCAAAGCCAATTTCGACCGCTTTGTTTGCACTAAACCACGTTTCAGCATCCACTTTCGCACGAATTTCTTCACGGTCAACGTTCGCTTTGGTCATGTAAATATCAATGATGCCGTCTTCAAGTTCTTCCAATATATCAGCTTCGCTACGGAAGTCTCCTTTTGCCCCCCACACGACGTTGCTAGCCTCGTGAATCATAAACATTGAACCTAAACCCATAATTAATTCATCTGCTGCCATCGCAATTACGGACGCCGCAGAACACGCCCATCCATCCACATAGATTGTAACTTTTGCGCCATGCTCCTTTTTATAACTCATTAAACGGTTATAAATCGCAATACCATCAAATGCTGAACCACCTGGAGAATTTAAACGAATGACAACGTTATTGCCGTTAGCATCTTTTAATGCATTGTCTACATCAATTGCCGATGTGTATTTATCATTCCAATAACTTTCGCCGATAATGCCGTAAATCGTCATTTCTGTAACCGATTTATTTTCATCATGCTTTATGGCGAAATTATGAGGAACTGCTTTTAATTGCTCATCGTAATTCGTATTTTTGTAATTAAACAGACGTTTTATTTTCATTCTTTTCACCACCCTTCGAATGTTCAGCTTTTTCGTAGTTTTTCGTAATGTAATATGTTTGCATTTCCGGTAAACCCGTTGGCTCTAAACCAATCATTTCACGGCCTTCATCAGGATTGATAATGCCACTAGCAACCCCTTTATCAGCCTTAGCTAATAAATCTAAAGAGCTTTCGATAGTGATTCCAATAACGTTAATACGGTCACCTTTTAAATAATCAGCTTTGCTAATAAATTTTGCATTCAGCTCGTCAGCAATTAATTTGTTGATTGGATCAATGCAAAATTTGATGTACGATTTCATAAGCGAATCGATATCGGCAATGTCGCCATGAATTAATTTCTGCGGAACACCTAAAATATCTGCCACTTCATCGATTAATGATGCCTTTAATTTCGCTATGTCCTCCACAGATTGGGATGATGTATTACCGTCCGCAATTTCGTCGTACTCGAAACCTTTTAGTTTTGGCACAATAGCAACTGCTTTTTCACGAAAGGCTTTGTACATATTATTGATAAATTCTTGTAACTGCGTTTGTCGTTTTGCATCTAACGCTTGGTTCGCTTCGATATTTACCGTCGCTCGAATCTGATTGGAGCGTAAGTTAATTTCCACCAATCGGTTGAACAGGTCCGTATAATCCTTAAACATCCCGTCCATAAATTTGGTCAATTTTTCGTTACCGAATTTTAAATAAACAACTTCGTCCATCGAAAAAGTGCGTTGGAATGTGTAATCTTTAACCGTTACATCTGTAAAAGTATCAGGATATACCGCGCGTTCTTTCCGAACGAACGAATCGACTATCAATAAATCTGCACTATCCGTTTTTACTACTAATACTTCACCTTCGTAAATCAACTTATGAACAAAATGAAACCAAAAATCTGCTGCAGATTGGTCTGTATTCGGTCGCACATTTAACCCGTAATGTTCATTGTTAAATACACGTTTACCCTTTTCGACAATACGAAAATCCGACATGCTAACCGAACGCGCAATGAACGAAATTACAGTTTCGAGCGCCATCTTCTTTAAGTACGCACGACTCGGTTCTTCATAATCGTAGTCGAAGGTGAGCGAACTTTCGTATTTTTTCCCTCGTTTAAAAATCGGAAATAATGCCATTTTATTTTTTTCACCTCCTCCTAAAATTTCAAAGAACTTAGCATGTCTAGTGCATTATCCGAATCATAATCATCTAAATCACGAGAGGCCCATACACCATATAGAAATATCATGAAACCATCCGTTTTTCGCTTTACTTCTTCTTTTTTGCGATAAACTTTATTACCATTTGGAAGTCGTTTAACAAGCACGTTATTTGTGTACCAGCGCATTAACGGATTGTTGCCGAAAATAACCTGTTCATTTTCAAAAGCGATTTCGATTCGTGGGGCTAACAATCCACTGGCAGCATCGGGATTCCGAATTACTTCGACTTCAAAATCGAATGATTCGAATAGTGGTTTCAAAATATCCATTTTGTAGTTATCGCCGACAATTTTTTTAATGTTCCAGCCTTCGTTACGCTTATCGACAAACCATTTAACGACTAAATGCGGATCCATCGTTTCTATTTTCAGGACACTTAAAAGACCATCGCTCTCCCACTCCCGAATCGGAGCGAATTTACGATGGTCTTTCATATTGTTATTTTCACCTTTTGCCTTACTGTACGCATAATGCTTATCTGCGAACGGCTTGCAAACGTATGAGTGAGTGAGTTCTTTTGGAACATAAAAGTTATCATTCCTTAGAAATAATAATCCCATTGCGACAAAATCACGCACGGAAGCGTAGTCCAAACAGCCGATGCATTCGCGACCTTTTAAACTAGCTAAATCGTATTCCTGTTCAGTTGCTTTTATTTTCTCCCATGACGTTACACTTTTTTCTAAATCAACTTTCGGCAAATTCATACGCTTTGTAATAAATTCTTCATAACCATCCGGATCGTGTTCCAATTTGTTGTATTGCTTTTTGACGGTTCTGAAAAGATTTTTTGCATAATCGGACATCGGTGGATGAAATTGCGAGTTCGCTTTTTGCCACATATCTGAGTTGTGCATTTCTTCTTCATCGTCTAAACAACACATGAAAGGAAATAATCCGTCATCACGAATACTTACTTGGCCATTTAAAATATTATCTGCTCGTTCTAGTAACTTGTCTGAAAATCCATCTCGTACATAACCATCTGAACCTACGAAAAATACTCGTGGATTTGCAACTTTACCAAGACCGGACGTAAATACATTTACTGTGGAAGAATCTTCGTACTGGTGGATTTCCTCGAAAATAACTAACCCATCTCGCAAGCCGTCCTTTGTCCCAGCGTTGGAAGTGTGGTACTGGAAAACAGATTTGGTATCATACGATTCAATTAATGCTTTTTTGTGATCAAAATATTGTTTCAACGCATCACTTTTATCAATTGTGTTATAAACTTCCGTGAATGACATTTTCGCCTGTTTTTCACTGTTGGCTACAACCGATACATTGTAATTGTCGATACCGTGCAACTCACTGATAAAATAATTGGCCAGTGTTGATATGCGCCCTGTTTTACCTCCGCCACGTCCCTCGTAATCTAAGTGTTCGTCGAATACTAACGAGCCGTCATTGTAATACAAGAAGATGAAGCACGTTTTAAATTTCTGCGTCAACGTGAGAGGGAAGTAATATTTTTCAGTAAAAGAAATGTAGCTCTCGATTTGTTTCTCATCAAAATACATATCATCGGCAGTTAATATTTCACGCTCAATCAATTTGATTAATTTAATGCGCCTTTGATTCAATACAATTTCGCCATCGCGCCATTGTTTAATAAATTTATCAACATAGCTATAAGTAATCATATTAAACCGTCACGCTTGGGCTTACCTTCCACAGTTGAGGCAGGGGCAGTAGCCTTTAACTGAAATTTAATCGACTTTTCTAGCGCAATAATTTGAGCGTTAATTTTCATTTTTTCATTCATGCTTGGATGGCTCTTTATAAATTTTTGCGAACCGTTTTCGATAGTTATACTCACGCCATCACGAGTAATCATTTCGTCACATTTAGCATCCAACTCATATAAACGAATTAAATTATTTACCTTCTTTACTTCTAGTAAATCTTCTTGATCTATACGATTTAACAATTGCTTTTTCAACTTGTTTAAAAATGCTTTGGACATATAACCCCTCCCCCCCTCTAATGTGCAAGGTTAATTTTTAAAATATTTTCAGACAGTTAGGGTGGCATCCGGTGTAACGGGTTTTGTGTTTTGCTAAACCTTTTGACCCGGGGGTACTACCACTTTTCGTCATTTCTCCATTTATTATTACTTTCCCGAAAAACTCTTCCGTGTTCTTTGTTATGGCAATTCACGCAAATGGTTTCAAGATTATCTGCATCAAGTGCGAGCTCTGGATGATGTTCTAGTTCTTTGATGTGATGGACAACGAGTTGAATCTTTTTACGCTTGGCAGTCTCGCTTTGCAATGATTGGTCGTCGATGGTAACGAGTCCATTACGTTTGCATTCTTGGCACTCACCATTGTCGCGTTGTTTGATTTTCTTTGAGAGTGTTCGCCACTTACCACTGTCGTAGAACTTACGCTTTTGTTCTTCGGTTGTATACTGCTGCAAGGTTAATCCTCACCTTTATGGCGATTGTGTCGTAACTCTTGCGTTAGTTCTCTCAAGCGTAATTCAATGGAACTTAATGACGATGCAACACTACCGACGCTAATTGATATGAATACCAAAACGATTGCAATAACAATTAAGATTAATCCCATATCAATCGCTACCTTCTAAGCGTGTTGGTAATTCATAATCAAATGTCTCTACGCAATCGTGACAACATAGATAAGTTTCTACTGCATCCGTTCCGCTATAAATAGTATCCACTTCTGTACTATGTCCTCCGCATTTAGGACATGGATCATAATTATCGTTACCAATCCTATCCAACTCATCAGCTAATGCTTCTGCATGTTTAGCGATTGCACGTAACTTTAATTCAAATCGTTTAGTATCTAAGTCGATTCCCATCGATGCTAAAACGTCTTTATGTTCATTCATCTTATCTTTCCCTTCCCGTCTTGGAATCGCATGAATTCACTCGGACTATACCCGCAATACTCTTTGCATTTGTATTTAATACATGCATCAGCACCACCTAATGAAAGTCCAGCTAAACTAAACAGTTTGTGCAGCCATTTCATTTCCCTCTCACCCTTCCACTACACATTTCGTTTTGATATATGTTGCTGCGCGTAATTCATCAGCCGCCTTTTGCGCAAGTTCATATGTTGCGTATACGTCATGCAATTCGAATCTTTCTGGATGCCCGCATGTCATTTTATATAAAAGATATACATTCATCGTTTCTTCACCTTCCCATTCACTTTCTTGTATGTCTGACGATTCGTACCCATCAACTCGCGTAAATCACGTGCTGATAGTTTTTCTTTATTCTTAGGTTTCGGACGATGAACAACAGGTTTCTTTGCGTTTAATAACCGTCGTGTCTCATCATCGATTAAATCGTAAATTGTCATGTGCTCACCGCCTTCCACAGATGTTATTGAAAGTTACATGAAAGTTAGCAAACCGTTGATACGACTACGTTTATAGCGTATTTGAAATTTAACCGGTGAAACTTTGCAAGTTAAATAAATACATAATAAAAAGCCGCAACTCGTAGTGAGTGCGACTTTTTATGTATTACTTTTCTAATGCCACAAAGTAATCACCAACAATCGAAAGAACTTTACTGTCAGTGAATTCTTTAACTTCATCACCTTTAATGAATTTTACATTAGCAATCCTTTTGCCTGTTTTAATTGATTTAATAAAATCCCCAATAAACGGTTCACTTGAATAGAATTCGATTTCAACATCTTCGCCCTCAATTTCAAAATGTCCATCTACTAAAAATTCCACTTCATCGCCTGTATTCAATACTAATTTCTCAAATACAAATTTTTCTTTTGTGTTTTCCATCATCTCACCTCCCATCTACTTACAATTGTAAATTAAATGGAAGTTTAATGATATGATATAAATTTGATATTAGATAGCCACACCTGGTTAGATGTGACTTTGACTAATATATCAAATAACTCTCAAACGAATCGACATGCACGACTACCCACAAATTGAAAAGTCGATGCGTTTGAGAGCGATTCAATAAATAGAAAAAAGACCATCCAATTGAACGGTCTTTCCTTAGTAAATGCGATAATGTTGCAGTCCGTAAATACCACCACAATCTCAACAAAACTATACGCTATCATCTTATAATGATTTTTCAATAGTTTCTATAACTTAACTACAACTTAAGTTAATGTTAAGTTACACAATATTTGAAGTTTAACTTTCTCATAATCTCTGCATGTTTGTTGTAGATGTAATTTGGACTCATATTTAAATCATCTGCAATTGCATTTAGCTTTTTCCCCTCAATATGCTTTTGATATAAAATTTGGTGTTCTAGTCCCTCGAGTTCATTCACAATCTTTTTCAAGTCGTGCATATCATTCAGAATGAGTGCTAATTCATGTTCTAAATCTGCAAGGATATCCTCTAATCTGGACGAACGACTTTCTGGTTCCGTTTTCAAACTGGATAAATCACCATACACCCAACGATTTAATTCCTTTTTATATTTGTTAATTTGGTGTTCAGTATAAATTGCATCGTTTTTTAGTACCTGATAATCTGTTAGCCATTTCCTTGCTAATTCAATCAAAGCTGTTCACCTTCTCTCGATTCTCGATTAAAACGGATATTCCGCTTCCATTGTGCTGAAATCATTACTTTCTTGTTGTAATATTTTTACCGCGCCTTTGGCAAACCCTTCTTCATACAACTTCTGTTTAGTTGCAAGGATGTGGCAATGTGCATGCATATGGAAATTAACGTGCTTATCATCTTCTTTGCCGCGCACATATATAGCTGCGTCGCCTTTATTAATTACATTGCAACATCCGTAACATTCATGTGCCTTGCGAGTTTTTACTGTTTGTTTTTTGGATATTTCGAACAATAGCTACGCCGCCCTTATTCTGTTTTATTTACATTGCAGCTAACAAATTAATTGCAACTGTTCATCAAATTTCATTGCGTAATCGCCCGATAAAATTACTTCTAATATCGCTTCAAGAACACAAACCGCAATGCTATTACCAGCTAATGCATATAAGGTAGCGCTCCTTTGATGTGTTTTTATTGGAAATACATTAAGCATTAGATCAAAATCTTCATCATCAAAATCCATCAACCTCCACCATTCACGTTCAGTGGGATAACGATATCGACCATCTGCCATTTTGAATACACCTGCAGCTGGACAGCGATCTGGACGTTCGGTAATTGTATTACACGTATTAGTGATTGTTTTGATATAACGAAACTTTGATTTATTGGCTTCTATTTCTTCTGGGCTCGCTAAATCTTCTAATCTATTTAGCATAGATGGTATATTCACAACGTATTTTTCAATATTTTCAATCTCATTCTCTAGCTGTTGAAAATCGCTCATTGGACGCAACGGTCGTTTTCTTAATCTTCTAAAGTCGAATTTTTCACTACCTAGCACTGATACACAAAAAACGCGTTCTCTTGTCTGAGGTAATCCATAATCCATTGCATTTTCAATGTTAAAGTTATTGGTATATCCTAACGCTGCCATTTCGGATAAATATTCATCGAAAATTGGACGCTTTGCTTTAAACAATGCACCTCGTACATTCTCCCAAATGACAAACTTAGGACGCCACTCACCCATTTCTCTTACGATGCGAATTGTTTCGAGCAATAATTCCGAACGTCCCTTATCATCATTAAGGTTAGCTGCTGAATTATCTTGGCATGGACTACCGTGTACTAAAATATCCGGCTTTAAATTCCAAGTGCGAACATCTTGTATCTCATAACGGAATGGATTCATGGCATTGTACGCCTTCACTCGATTGGCTTTCCATTCGACATAATCGATTGTTTTTACTTTTACACCTAATCGTTTAGCCGCTTTTATATCTGCTCCTATACCTCCGAAAAGCGACAATAACTTTAGCTGCATTAAAACGTCCTCCTTCCCACACATAATTCACAAAATGTGCAGTAATTATTATTCTTCTTTATTAACAAAAGCAGATATGCCAATTGTGCTGCATATACGTCTCATTCCACTTAATTCTCTATCATACCCTTGCATGTAAGAGCTCAAAAAGTAGTCTCGACCTTCTTCTATACCTTCGTTCAGAGCATCAATAGTATTCTCAATTTCTTTTTTTACATCCTTAAATTGATCTTCTGTAAGTTGACAAAAATTATTTCTTTCAAATTTTTCTAATGTAATTTTTTTGTACATAAAAATCCTCCTTTTTGCTGAACAATATGGTTCAAATGCTTAGTAGTTAACTTCCAACATAAACAACAATTACAGGCTCCCATTTGTATTTTTCAATTATTACTTTTGCCAGTCGCTTTATTTCTGCGATTTCATCGTTGTTCACTGTTTTATTCCCGTGTAATTCTGTATGAACGTCATCTTCAATAGTTTCAAATAAATCGTCATATTCGTCACTGTAGTAAATTCTTTCGTCATTGTAACTAGTCATTTCGGTAACTTTGACTTTTTGAATTTTCCCGAGAGTATATGCGTAATCGCTATTTCCACTTTCAGAATCATACATAACTACCAATCTACGTTCTGGGTTTTGTGTTATCGCATCCATTAATTCTTGTTTTTTACTCATTCAATCCCGCCCCATCTCCTGCATATTTTCTTTTATTTCC
>JAVWKG010000063.1:0-2120 GCA_036638655.1 Lysinibacillus sp.
GCCTCGAAAAAGGAATTCAGTCTCGCTAGAGCGGATTGCGAGTTATAGGGCACCGCTACCTCCCCACCTAGCACGGCAATATTTAGTATACTGACAGTTAAGAGAAAATGCAATGAAAACTCTCACATGATTTTCAAATCATCCATTTATCTTCCACAAAATACTCTCATTCATTGAAGCAGAGGTTGAATGTGCCCAGTAACAAACTGGCGTCAAACGGAGATTTTGGTGCATCACCTTAATTGAACTACAAAAAATAAAATTTTCTATTGACGTCCATTAAAATTTATGTTAAATTAATTCTTGTCGATAAGACGTCGCAACAATATTGCATGGAGGTATACCCAAGTTCGGCTGAAGGGATCGGTCTTGAAAACCGACAGGCGGGTAACACCGCGCGGGGGTTCGAATCCCTCTACCTCCTCCATTTTTTCTAAATCCGACTACATATTTTGTAGCCGTTTTTTTTTGCGAAAATTTTATAATGCGTATAATATGCCACTTCCTATTAGGTTGTGGTATTTTTTTATTATCATTAGTCTATTTTGTATCTAACATAAAAGGAGAAGGATGACCATAAACATCCATACATTTCTAACTAAAACTCCCTCTTCATTTAACTGGATTGCAACTATCGCAATTTTCACAGCCCTTGGTGGCGAAATTAAAATGTACCCTTTCGATGAAACTGCTTTCCGATTCGGGCTTGGAAGTATCATCTTCTTTTTATGTACATTACTTAAGCCAACACCTATTATAACAGCGGGAATTTCCACAAGTGTCTTAATTCTGCTCTTCCGTACATCTATTGATTGTTACTTCAATGATGTGACACTTCTTGCCGGGCTAAAAGAACACTTCCCTGCTGCGTCATTCTATCTTCTGTTCGCACTCTGCCTACATCTATTGAAAATACAGCACTTTCGCGAAAAACCATTAACATTAGGGTTACTCGTTGCAGCAAGTGAAGTCATTAGTAATTTGGTAGAACAGTTTAGCCGTTTCCTTTTACAAACTCATACATTTCTTTACACACATGATTTTTTCATTCTTACTGCCGTTGCATTACTTCGCAGCTTTTTTGTAGTCGGTATTTACAGCTCTATCGTTATTGAAGAGCAAAAAAAACGTGTTCAGGAGATGCTTAATACCAATTCAGGATTATATGTTGAAACGCTCTATTTAAAGAAATCAATGGATCAAATCGAAACAATTACAGCAAATGGCTTTGATTTATATCAGCAATTAAAAACAGATGGTCATCCTACCGCTAGTATGAAAGCTTTACTTATTGCCCAGGAAATTCATGAAGTAAAAAAGGATTCCCAACGGATTTATGCTGGCATCTCAAAAATAATTGGCGAAAAACATTACGATACATTCCAACTTTCTGAATTACTACACTATATAGAAGAAGCGAATAAAAAGTATAGTGTCATGCTTGGCAAGGAAATTCAATTTACAATTTCTTCTCAAGTAGATTTTCAAACGAACGAGCCTATTGCCTTATTAGCATTATTGAATAATATTATCGCTAATGCAGTGGAAGCTATTGATGGCATCGGGACCATTGATGTAACTGTTATATCGAACGAAGATAACATCGACATACTAATCACAGACAACGGAAAAGGAATTTCGCAAGATTTACTACCAATCATTTTCGAACCTGGCTTTACAACAAAATACAATATTAAAGGCGTTGCAGCAACAGGTATTGGTCTATCACATGTACAGCACCTTCTTACAAAGCTCAAAGGTGTTATTTCTATACAATCCGTTCCAGGAAAAACAATGTTTAAAATAAAAATTCCTACACAAACTATTCAGATGGGAGAGAAGTAAATGAGATATTTTATAGTAGATGATGACCGTGCAAGCCGCGTCATGCTTACACAAATTATTGAAAATGGTGGTTTAGGTACCGTAATTGGTGAAGCCGAAAATGGTGAAGAGGCCATTCCTAAAATAATTATGACTCAACCGGAATTTGTTTTAATTGATTTGCTTATGCCCAAGCTAGACGGTGTCGCAACAGTAGAACAGCTAAAGCAGCAGCGTTTTGAAGGTCAGTTTATTATGATTTCCCAAGTTGTAAATAAAGAAATGGTTGGTGAAGC
>JAVWKG010000063.1:2130-16294 GCA_036638655.1 Lysinibacillus sp.
TTTTTTATTCATAAACCAATTAATCGCATTGAAGTGGAAAACGTTCTGCGAAAAACAACAGAACAATTCCGTTTGAAAAATTCACTTCTTGTCATTCGACAATCACTCACTAATTTCGAAATGAGCGAACAAAAGGCTACAAAGGCGACTTCTCGTGATCATATTCAATCTATTTTAAATGATATGGGAATTGTCGGCGAAGTGGGTAGTGAGGATATTATCGCTATAATCGAAACATTGCTTTTACATCAGCACAAAATTGCTCCGCTCCCACCTCTAAAGGAGTTGTATGAAGAAATTGCCCAAGCAACAAAAACAACGCCTGATGAAATTTTAAAAGAGAGCAAAGCTATTGAACAGCGCATGCGTCGAACAATTTTAGCAGCTATGATTAATCTTGCTAATCTAGGTGTTGTCGATTATACCAATTCTGAATTTGAATATTATGCTCCTCGTTACTTCGATTTCAAGGAAATACGTCAACTGATGTCCCGAATTGAAGACCATGGAAGCCGTAAAGCGAAGGTAAACATTAAAAAGTTTATTCAAGTTTTATATTCAGAAACTTTAACAAAATCAATTTAGTTTTTCTCGGTTTTCGTCGGATTTTATAAGTCCTCCGTATTATTAACCTAAGGCGTGTCCTAAAAATTTTCAACTTAGGAGGAACTAACAATTTGAAAAAGAAATTTAAAATTAGTCTAGCCGCTCAAATTTTAATCGGTTTAATATTAGGGATTATAGTTGGTGGTGTTTTTTATGGTAATCCCAACATTGAAACGTATTTACAACCTTTAGGGGATATATTCCTACATCTTATTAAGATGATTGTTGTACCGATTATAATTTCGACATTAATCGTAGGTGTAGCTGGTACGGGCGATATGAAACAGCTTGGACGATTAGGCGGCAAGTCACTTATTTACTTTGAGGTAATAACAACGGTTGCGATTGTTGTCGGCTTACTTTCAGCTAACTTATTCCAACCAGGCGCTGGCGTCAATATGGACAATCTTTCGCAAGGTGACATTTCAGGTTATGTATCGACTACTGAAGAAGTACAAGATGAAGGACCTTTCGATATTATTGTCGGAATTGTCCCAACAAACATTATTCAATCTATGGCTGAAGGCGATATGCTTGCCATTATTTTCTTCTCAGTTATTTTCGGTTTAGGTGTAGCTGCCATCGGTGAAAGAGGAAAACCAGTATTAGGCTTCTTCCAAGGAGTTGCCGATGCCATGTTCTGGGTAACAAACCTAGTCATGAAATTCGCGCCAATTGGGGTATTTGGTCTAATCGGTGTAACCGTTTCCAAATATGGATTCTCTTCCCTGATATCACTTGGCAAACTTGCCATCGTAGTATACGCAACGATGATTTTCTTTATCTTTGTTGTACTTGGACTTGTAGCAAAATTCGCTGGTATCAGTATTTTCTACTTAATAAGGGTATTAAAAGATGAGTTAATTTTAGCGTTCTCTACAGCAAGCTCAGAAGCTGTATTACCACGTATTATGATTAAGATGGAAAAACTAGGTGCACCAAAGGATATCGTATCCTTTGTTATTCCAACAGGTTATTCTTTCAATTTGGATGGTTCCACGTTGTATCAAGCAATCGCCGCATTATTCATCGCGCAAATGTATGGTATTGATCTAAGTATCGGTGAACAAATCACTTTAATGCTTGTGTTGATGATCACTTCTAAAGGAATAGCGGGTGTACCTGGCGTATCATTCGTAGTACTTCTTGCAACATTAGGTACTGTCGGTATTCCACTTGAAGGTTTAGCATTTATTGCTGGTATTGACCGTATTCTTGATATGGGTCGTACAGTTGTAAATGTTATCGGTAACTCTCTAGCCGCATTAGTAATGGCGAAATGGGAAGGCCGCTTCGATAAAGATAAGATGGAAAATTACTTTAACGAAAACGAAAAAACAGTTTAAGGAAATTACTAAAAATCCTCACTACGTGTATAATCGTAGTGAGGATTTTTTACTTTGTAGTAACTTTATCTAAATACGCAATAATAGATACTCTACCATTTGCATGTGCTTCCTGCTCACGAATCTCGTCCTTTTCTACCTTCGCTTCAGCCGCTTCGGCAATACGCTCTGCATCTAGTTGCGGCACGACAATGACACCGTCAACATCACCGATTATATAATCCCCTGGCTGTACAGTTACACCACCGATAGCAATTGGTACGTTCACCTTACCACCGCCATTTTTATTGCCAGCAGCAACCGTTGTTCCTAGTGAAAATACAGGGAAATCTAGCGCTCGAATGGCTGCAATATCGCGAATGACACCATCTACAACGAAACCTTGTACACCAATTCCTTGTGCTAAAGAAATAACAAAGTCACCCGCTACTGCACGATTAGTATTGCTTTTTGCGTCAATAACTAAAATATCGCCCTCTTTTGCAGCACGAATTGCCTCTAGCACCGCACCATTCTCCCCATCTGGCAAGCGTACTGTCACAGCACGTCCAGCAATTTTAAAATGGTCTGCTAATGGCTTAATATCACTTCGCAAATTTGTATGTCCACCTGTTGCATCTGATATTGCCGTCGTTGGTAAATGTTTGAACTTCACTTCCACCTTCGTCATTCCATAACACCCCTATTATGATTTTGTAAAACTATAAACATATAGCTTCACAAATATTGTAAGTAATAACGGTATCACTTGACTAGCCATTTTTTAATATAACTTAAATTGCACAACATATCCGTATTTACTGTTGCTATTTTCCTTCAAAGATTTGCAAGGGATTCAACGGATACCTTTATGTCCTTATATATTATTTTTTATAGCGGCTTGTTTGTTTAAGCATATGACTAATGCGGCTAACTATTGATTCGATAGCCTCCGGATTTTTCAATAAGTCATAATCATTAATATCTAAACGCAGGACGGGGCAAGCGTTGAAGTCGTTAATCCAATCCTCATAGCGATTATGCATTTCAATCCAATAGTCATTTGGCGTTTGCTGCTCCATCTCACGCCCACGTTCCTGAATACGACCAATCACATCATCAATCGATCCTTCTAAATAAACAACTAAATCAGGATGAGGGAAATATGGTGTCATCACCATCGCATCAAATAGACTCGTGTAGGTTTCGTAATCTATCGGGCTCATTGTCCCCTTGTCGTAGTGCATCTTAGCAAAAATCCCAGTATCCTCATAAATAGAGCGGTCTTGTATAAAGCCTCCGCCATATTCAAAAATACGTTTTTGCTCTTTAAAACGCTCCGCTAAGAAGTACACTTGCAAATGGAAACTCCATTTTTCAAAGTCGTCATAAAATTTATCTAAGTATGGATTAGAGTCTACTTTTTCAAAAGATGTACGGAAATGAAGTGCCTCCGCAAGTGCCTTAGTCATCGTCGATTTACCAACACCTACTGTACCAGCAATTGTGATAACTGTATTTGCAGGTATGCCATATTTTTCTCGAAAATTCATTGGTGCAAACTCCTTTTTTGTAACGTATCTTCAATTGTTTTTAATACATATTTTAAATCAGCTTGATTTTCCACAAAATCAAGCTGATCCCCATTAAATCGAATGACAGGAATTTCAGGGTGCATTTTTTCGAATTGCTCTATAAAAGCATGATAGTCTGCAACTAGCTGCTCCATATAATCGCGTGAAATCATCTTCTCAAACTCGCGACCACGCATCGAAATCCGCTTCATGAGCATATCAACACTTGCAGACAAATAGACAACTACATTTGGGACAGGCATATCCTTCGTTAAAATTTGATAGATTTCTTCATATTTATCGTACTCGCTCTTCACCAACGTACGCTTTGCAAATATTAGGTTTTTAAAAATGTGATAGTCTGCAATAACCGGTGCATTATTTACCACACGATATTTCTTTATATCCGTTAATTGTTTATAGCGATTGCAGAGGAAAAACATCTCCGTCTGGAAGCTCCACTCCTCGATATCTTCATAAAATTTATTTAAAAATGGGTTTTCGTCTACTATTTCTTTTAATAGATGGTAATTAAATGTCGTAGCAATCTCTTTAGAGAGCGAGGTTTTGCCAACACCAATCGGACCTTCTATCGTAACAAATGGAAGCGTCACAAGAAGCTCCTCCTTCACGTGCTAAAATTAATCAGTGCTTATCATTGTATCACTAAATTCGTATTAGGACACATTTGATAGTTAAATTAAACACATGGTACACTACTCTTTGAGGAGAGATTTGAATGGATATTTTTGAAACAGACCGCGAGTTTATGCGACTTGCTTTAGATGAAGCACAAAAGGCTGCTGCTCTTGGAGAAGTACCAATTGGGGCTGTACTTGTGTATGAGGGCAAAGTGATTGCACGTGCACATAATTTACGAGAAACAACACAAAATGCAACAACTCATGCGGAGCTGATGGCGATTCAGGATGCATGTGCGGCAATCGGTAGTTGGCGCTTAGAAGAAACAACACTTTACGTCACATTAGAACCTTGTCCCATGTGTGCAGGTGCTATTTTACAATCCCGTATACCTCGAGTTGTGTACGGTGCACGAGATGTGAAGGCAGGCTGCGTAGATTCCCTTTATCGTCTACTAAATGATGCACGCTTCAATCATGAATGCGAAGTTACTGAAGGCATTTTGGCAGAGGAATGCGGACAAATTTTAACAGACTTTTTCCGTGCATTGCGTGAACGAAAAAAGGCTGAGAAAAAGGAACGTAAACTCGCTGAACAAGGAGTGGATTCCGATACAATTCAGCAAAATTAAAAAGAATATGGAAAACTTGCTTTGCAACAAGCTACAGCAGCGCATTCATTACTTTTCAGCTGTCTATCGTAAGTCCCACGATCAGAAAGCACGCACATGGATTACCTTCGATGGCAAAGAAATTTTAAGCGCTGCAGATTTAACTTACTTTATTGAACACGAAACACGGTACACGCAATTGCAACAGGAACAACAGTTAGAGGCAATACCTTCCACGGGAAATTGGCACAATAGCTGGGATTCACCTGAGCGAATTGCACTTCACGATGCGTACGATGAAATATCCCGACATATGCTCGAAGAAGGCAAATTAGATAGCTATGAAATGTTGCAAGCCTTGTTAACATACCCACAACTTTCAATAGAAAAAGCACGTAAATGTGAAAATCCATTTATTCGTGCACTCACTTACTTCGATAAAAGAACTGGGAAACGAACATTATTACAACAGCCTATACCAACACATCCCATTGAACAAAGGTTTTATGCAATTCGATATGAAGTAGAAAACAAACAACCTAACAATCTGTAGTAATAGATCGTTAGGTTATTGCGCTCTATTTATCAATCATATACACAAATGATCTTCTCCTATAAATGGATCGAATTCGCTACAGTAAATACTGCCTCTGTTTTTTCCTTCACTTCATCTAAGGTCACATCTTTAGCTAACTCGATTAACATCATACCTTCTCCTATAAAATCAAATACAGCTAAATCTGTTATTAAGCGGTGGACTACACCCTTTCCTGTAAGCGGCAAGGAACAGTGCCTTTTGATTTTAGAAATACCTGCCTTATTAACGTGCTCCATGATTACGACAACACGTCTTGCTCCAACAACTAAATCCATCGCACCACCCATGCCTTTAATCATCTTTCCTGGAATCGTCCAATTTGCTAAATCTCCGGTTTCAGAAACTTCCATACCTCCCAAGATAGCTAAATCTATATGGCCACCACGAATCATTGCAAACGATTCTGCACTATCGAAAAAGGAAGCACCTGGTATAGCAGTTACGGTTTCTTTCCCAGCATTAATTAAATCTGCTTCTACCTCATCTGAAGCAGGGTACGGACCAATACCTAGTAAGCCATTTTCTGATTGTAATAGCACATTATAATCAGGCGGAATAGCATTGGCAACAAGGGTCGGCATACCAATACCTAAATTGACATGCATACCACTTTGAATTTCTTTAACTGCTCGATTCACAATTAACTGTCTTACATTACGCATTATCCGCCTCCTTTTTCACTGTTAGGCGCTCAATTCTCTTATCATAATTCCCTCCTAAGAGCACCCTTTGTACAAACACACCTGGCGTATGAATATGATCAGGATCTAATTCACCTATTTCTACAATCTCCTCTACCTCTGCAATCGTAATCTTTCCCGCCATTGCAGCTAACGGATTAAAATTGCGAGCGGTTTTACGATAAATCAGATTGCCCAGCTTATCTGCCTTCCACGCTTTTACAAGTGCAAAGTCTGCCACAATTGCTCTTTCTAAAATATATTCCTTTCCATCAAATATTTTCGCTTCTTTTCCTTCTGCAATCAGTGTGCCTACACCAGCTGCTGTGTAGAAGCCTGGAATGCCAGCACCACCCGCACGTATTCGCTCTGCCAAAGTCCCTTGAGGAGTCAATTCAACTTCTAATTCCCCACTCAAAAATTGGTGCTCAAAAACTTTATTTTCTCCTACATACGATGCAATCATTTTCTTTATTTGTCGATTCGCCAGTAATAATCCAAGTCCAAAATCATCTACACCACAATTATTACTTACAACTGTTAAGTTTTTTATTCCTTTATGTTGAACAGCATCAATTGCCTTTTCAGGAATACCGCATAAGCCAAATCCCCCGACAACTAACGTACTACCATCCTCGATGTCTGCAATTGCTTCGTTAAACGAATTCCACACCTTGTTATCCTTCATACCGACCAATCATCCCTTCTCGTTTGTGATACGTTACGAAATACGCCCTTCAGTATATTAGGTAATAAACTCAAATATTAATTTGCTACTAATCTCCAATAAAAAAACTATCCTTGAAAATAGGTCATTGCCTACTCTCAAGGATAGTTGATTTTTATTTAATTCAATTTCTTCATCATTATAAATAATGTACAAATCGCAAAATTAGTTTTGCGCGATGATGTCTTTTCCGCCCATATAAGGACGTAACACTTCTGGGATCACTACAGATCCATCAGCTTGCTGGTAGTTTTCTAAAATCGCGGCTACCGTACGACCAATCGCAAGCCCTGAACCGTTTAATGTATGCACATATTCTGGTTTTGCATTTGGCTCGCGGCGGAAACGAATGTTTGCACGACGCGCTTGGAAATCTTCAAAGTTTGAGCAAGAAGAAATTTCACGGTACATATTTTGAGCTGGAATCCATACTTCTAAATCGTATTTTTTCGCAGCTGTGAAACCTAAATCAGCTGTACACATTTTTAATTTACGGTATGGTAATCCTAATAATTGAAGTACTTTTTCAGCATGGCCTGTTAACAGCTCAAGTTGCTCATAAGATTCTTCAGGTTTTACAAAGCGGACTAATTCTACTTTATTGAATTGGTGTTGACGGATTAAGCCACGTGTATCACGACCTGCAGAGCCCGCTTCTGAACGGAAGTTTGCACTGTATGCTGTAAACGCTTGTGGTAATGCATCAATTGATAAAATTTCATCACGGTAATAATTCGTTACAGGCACTTCCGCTGTAGGAATCATGAAGTAATCTAAACCTTCTAGTTTAAATACATCTTCCTCAAACTTCGGTAACTGACCTGTTCCTGTTAAGCTTTCGCGATTAACGATTTGTGGAGGTAACAACTCTGTATAGCCATGCTCATCCGAATGTAAGTCCATCATGAAGCTCATTAACGCACGCTCTAAACGAGCACCTAAACCACGGTAGAATAAGAAACGGCTACCTGTTACTTTTGCGCCACGTTCAAAGTCTACAATTTGTAGATCTGTTGCGATATCCCAATGTGCTTTAATTTCAAAATCAAATGCTGGTACTTCGCCCCATTTTAAAACTTCTACATTATCATCTTCTGTTGTGCCGACTGGTACTGATTCATGAGGAATGTTTGGAAGGCGCATCATCATATGTGTAAATGCTTCTTCAACTGCATTTAGTTCTGTATCTAGCTCTTTAATTTCATCGCCTACTTGACGCATACGTGCAATGACTTCATCTGCATTTTCTTTGTTACGCTTCATCACAGAAATTTGCTCAGAAACCTTATTGCGCTCTGCTTTCAATTCTTCTGTTTTTGCGATTAACTCGCGACGTTTTGCATCTAAACCATCAAAATCGTCTAAGTTTCCTAAATCTTCATTACGTTTTAATAACATTTCTTTAATTTCCACGAAGTTGTCGCGGACGCGTTTAATATCTAACATCGGTCATACCTCCAGTAGTTAATAATTCATTCATAATGACAGAAGAGTACTATAAGAAAACACAAAAAAGCCCTCATCCCCATGAAAGGGACGAGAGCTACCCGCGTTGCCACCCTAATTGATTAGACGAATGCCTAATCCACTTATCTCATAACGGCTTTGTTAGCCGGCTACAGCCTAATTTCATTCACTTCGACTGAGCAACTCCAGGACGGATTCACAAGTGTTTTTATCAGCTTCCACCAACCGCTGACTCTCTAAAAAAAACGTGCTTGCTACTACTCCCTATCATCGTGTTCACTTATTTAAATTTAACCATACTGTACTATATGAAACGATATTTTGCAAGTCACACAATAGACGTCACGAAATATTTGAGAATGCGCAAATCTAGCGTTAACTCTGGATGAAATGAACAGCCCAATAAATTCCCTTCACGTGCTAAAACGATTTTCCCTTCATGCTCTGCTAAAACAGTAACACCTTCCCCAACTGATACAATATGCGGTGCACGAATGAAGATAGCTGGAATTGCTTCACCAATAGCTGGAATGTCTAGCGTGCTCTCGAAGCTATCTGCTTGGCGACCATAGGAATTTCTAGCAACAACAATATTCATGAGCGCTAAATGGGCATCATAGCCCATCACTTCTTTTGCTAATAAAATTAGCCCTGCACATGTGCCAAATACCGGTAAGCCTCCTAGCGCCAGCTTTCGAATTGGCTCAAGCAAATCATATCGATCCAGTAGCTTACGCATCGTTGTACTTTCCCCACCCGGTAAAATAAGCCCGTCTAATCCAGCTAAATGCTCTAAACGCGTAACTAACACAGTCTCACATCCAAGCTCTTCTAACCTATGAATATGCTCTCTGACAGCACCTTGCAAGGCTAACACACCGATTTTTTTCATCCTACCAGCCACGCTCCTGCATACGCTCCTCTGCACGCAATGTAGAGATATCGATACCTTTCATCGGTATACCAAGTTCCTTCGAAATTTCTGCAATTAATTTATAGTCTTTATAATGAGTAGTTGCCTCTACAATAGCACGTGCAAACTTCTCCGGATTTTCCGATTTAAAAATACCTGAACCAACAAATACACCATCTGCACCAAGCTCCATCATTAATGCCGCATCAGCTGGTGTTGCCACGCCACCCGCTGCAAAGTTAACGACCGGTAAGCGACCTAGGCTTTTTATTTCACGCAGTAACTCAAATGGTGCACCTAGGTTTTTTGCTTCTGTCATTAATTCATCTTCCGTCATACTGACAACTTTACGTACTTGCGCATTCACTTTGCGAATATGTCGTACCGCCTCAACAATATTTCCTGTTCCAGGCTCCCCCTTTGTACGCAGCATCGAAGCTCCCTCACCAATGCGTCGAGCCGCTTCCCCTAAATCACGACAACCACAAACGAACGGCACTGTGTAATCGCTTTTCAACAAATGATACTCCTCATCTGCTGGTGTCAGCACTTCACTCTCATCTATATAATCAACACCCATTGCCTCTAATATTCGTGCCTCTACGATATGCCCAATACGTGCCTTCGCCATCACGGGAATAGATACTGCTGCCATCACTTCTTCCATAATGCGCGGATCTGCCATACGTGCCACACCGCCTGCTTTTCGGATATCTGACGGTACACGCTCTAATGCCATTACTGCTACAGCCCCTGCCGCCTCCGCAATTTTCGCCTGCTCTGCATTAATAACGTCCATAATGACGCCACCCTTTTGCATTTCTGCCATTCCGCGTTTTACTAAATCTGTCCCTGTTTGATTCATTATTTTCTACCTCCACCTTTGTGATGATTTTTAGTATAATAGAAATTGACTATATAAAAATAACCAGTTTTCATTATATTAAAGTGGTCAGATGAGGTGAATGATATGGATATGCTTTTATTTGAACTTAAAAAAAACGCGAATAAGCCGCTCTATGAACAGCTTTATAATGGCATTAAAACGGCAATTATTACAAAGAAAATTACCGTTGGAGAAAAATTACCTTCCAAACGGAAATTAGCAGATTTTTTAAGCATTAGCCAAACGACTATCGAAATTGCCTATGCACAATTGCTCGCTGAAGGCTTTATTATTTCTAAATCACGTGTAGGTTACTTTGTTGAAGAAATTGATGAATTACCATATGTTGAAAAGATTGCAGTGCCCGTCCCTAATGAAGTACATAGTAAGACGACGCCAAGTATTGACTTCCATCCAGGTAACATCGATATCGATGCATTTCCGTTTCATTTATGGCGCAAATATGCACGAGATTTATTTGATGACTCTTCTAAACAATTACTGCTAACTGGGCAACCTCAAGGTGAGTATGAACTACGTGTCGAAATTGCTCATTACTTATTTCAATCCCGAGGCGTTCACTGTAGCCCTGAACAAATTGTCATAGGTTCCGGTACAGAGCAATTATTACCAATGATTATGCGACTATTCGGAGAGCATACAAGTTTCGCGCTAGAAGACCCCGGATATCCTGCTGTCCATAGGATGTTTAAGCAACATAAGCGAATTGTTCATCCCATACCAGTCGATGATGAAGGGCTCCTTATAAGCGAGCTAGAACAAACGAATGCAAATGTCGTCTATATCACACCTTCTCATCAATTTCCTACCGGGGCAGTCCTTTCTGCTACAAGACGTGCCCAAGCGCTTAAATGGGCCGCACAGAGCCCTTCTCGCTTTATTATTGAAGATGATTACGATTCTGAATTTCGTTATCGTGGAAAACCAATTCCTGCACTTCAAGCACTCGATCAAAACGAGAAAGTAATTTATATGAGTACGTTCACGAAGTCGCTCATGCCATCATTAAGGGTAGCTTATTTTGTACTGCCCAAAACACTCTTAACTACTTACAATGACGTCTTTAGTTACTACTCATCTACAGTGCCAAGATTTGACCAACACATTGTTGCAAACTTTATGAAGGATGGTCATTTTGCCAAACATTTAAACCGTATGCGCAAAGTTTATCGTAAAAAGCATGACAAACTAATAGATATTCTAGAAAAGTATTATCCGCAAATTGAAATAACCGGAGATCAAGCAGGTATGCATGTTATTTTAAATGTTTCTCACACTTTATCTGAAACACAATTATGCGAAACCGCAAAAAAGCATAATATCGGTATTTATCCTCTTACTGATTACATGTTAAGTCCCAAAGAGACAGACAAAGCTCATTTTTTATTAGGCTTCGGTGGCATTCCGGTTGAAAAAATAGAACAGGTCATTCACCAATTAATGGATTGCTGGCAAATACCTATAAAAGAACAGCACATTCGCTTAAACAAGTAATTATGCTCAATAAAAAAACACGCGGTATTTTTTTCAAATACTCGCGTGTTCTATATTTAGCATTTAGAATAGTCCACCAACGAAGTCAGTAATACCGCCCCATAGATTGCCAAAGAAGTTCCCTATACCTTGTAGCATTAATGAGAACCAGCTAGAACGTTCTACAGCTTCAGTTGTCACGACTTTTGATGAAAACTCTTTGCCGTCGATAAAGCCATAATCTGTACCTTCAGTACGCTCGATTACTACCTTACCTACAACTGTATCTTTCTTAACATCTGCTTCTAGGCTCTTTTTATCCAATACCAATTTTGGTTTGTATAAATCTTTTTCAGATGACTTCACTACAAAAGAAATAGGTTCTTTTACTGCAATTCCTACTTCACTTTCTTTACCTTTTGTTACCTTCACTGATTTTTGCTTTTTAAACACGTAATCAGCTGGGATAATTTCCTGCTTTGAGAATTGAGAAAATCCATAATCAAATAATTTAGCAGTTGCATCAAAGCGAGCTTTATATGAACCTTGCCCATTTGCATCTACAGCTTTCATAACAACAGCAATTAAGCGTGTATCATTACGTTTTGCTGTTCCTGTAAAGCTATGTCCCGCAAAAGTTGTTGTACCTGTTTTTAAACCATCCACGCCTTTATATTCAAAAACTAACTCAGGTAACATGAAGTTCCAGTTTTCCATTTCAATTGCGTCCTCCGTACCTTCACGGAAAATTTTCTTCGCAATTTTAGATGTTTCTAATACGACTGGATGATCCTTTAATAAATGATAGGCTAATTTTGCTACTGATTTTGCCGGCATCACATTTTCATCTTCTGGTCCAGTTCCCGCCGGATGCTTCCCGAATAAATCAGCATTGTTTAAACCTGACGAATTGACAAATTTATAGCCCTCTAACCCAAGCTCTTCTGCTTTTTTATTCATTAATTTTAAAAACTCTGCTTCTGTTCCTGCAATCGTTTCAGCAATTGCAGCAGTTGCAGCATTTGCCGAATAAATCACCATTGCTTCATATAATTCACGAATTGTGTATGAACCATCTGCTCGTAATGGTACGTTACTTAGTGCACGGTTTTGAGACATACGATATGTATAGTCTGTTACACGGTATTCTTGCTCCCATGTCACTGTACCTGCTTCAATCGCGTCTAGTAACAAGTATTCTGTCATCATTTTTGTCATACTTGCGATTCCTAATGATGTATCTGCATTTTGCTCATATAATATTTTTCCCGAATCTGCATCAATTAAAATTGCAGCATCCACTGTGAGCCCTAAATCTGTTTCTGCGTTTGCCTTTGCCTTTGCCGGTGTACTAACAAACATGCTAATCAATAACACGGGTATTAATAGCACACGTAACCAAGCGGTGTTTTTCTTTTTCTTCACCATAAACCCTCCAAAAAATAGTCTTATCCTCGACATTTTATCATAGATATAATAATAAATGGGTAATCTCTATCATAAAAAGCTCCCCTAACATCATCTTTTGACGTTAGAGGAGCGTAAAAGTTGCTAGAAATATATTACATTGAGTAGTTTGGAGACTCTTTTGTAATTTGTACATCATGTGGATGTGATTCACGAAGACCTGCACCTGTCATACGAATGAATTGTGCATTATCACGTAAATACTCAAGGCTAGGAGCACCACAGTAACCCATACCTGCACGAATACCACCGATTAATTGGTAGATCGTATCAGCTAAAGGTCCTTTGTAAGGAAGACGACCTTCGATACCTTCTGGCACTAATTTTTTTGCATCCTCTTGGAAGTAACGATCTTTTGAACCTTTTTCCATTGCACCGATTGAACCCATACCGCGGTATACTTTGAAGCGTCGACCTTGGAAAATTTCAGTGTCTCCTGGAGATTCAGAAGTACCTGCAAGAAGAGAACCAAGCATTACAATGTTACCACCAGCTGCAAGAGCTTTTACGATATCACCAGAGTACTTAATACCTCCGTCAGCAATAATTGTTTTACCCAGCTCACGAGCTACAGTAGCGCAATCATATACAGCTGTAATTTGAGGTACGCCAACACCAGCTACAACACGAGTTGTACAAATAGAACCTGGTCCAATACCTACTTTAACTACATCAGCGCCTGCTTCAAATAAAGCACGAGCACCATCACCAGTTGCTACGTTACCAGCAATAATTTCTAAAGCAGGGTAATTCTCACGGATTGAGCGAATTGTCTCTAATACACCCTCTGAGTGGCCGTGTGCTGTGTCAATGACAACGATGTCTACTTGAGCTTCTACTAGCTTCTCAATACGCACCATCGTATCCTTAGAAACACCTACAGCTGCACCTACTAATAAACGTCCATGTACATCTTTAGCAGCGTTCGGGAATTCAATCACTTTTTCAATATCTTTAATTGTAATAAGACCTTTTAATTTACCGTCTTCATCAACAATTGGTAGTTTTTCGATTTTATACTGTTGAAGAATTTTTTCTGCATCCTCTAAAGTTGTTCCAATAGAAGCAGTAATCAAATCTTCCTTCGTCATTACATCTTCAATTTTTAAAGAGTAATCTGAAATGAAACGTAAATCACGGTTTGTAATAATACCTACTAATTTTTGATTTTCCAT
>JAVWKG010000064.1:0-15945 GCA_036638655.1 Lysinibacillus sp.
ACGAAGCCTAAGTGCGCCACATCCATGTGGCAACGGCTTCATGACCAACTTCGTGTTGGCCTGAGGAGATTGAAGCCGTGCCCGCGAAACGCGTCCGCATGGAACGGAAAACCACGAGTCAGTAGGACTACTAGCTAAAAAATTTATACTCAATTTAAATAAAAACCGCTATGCATAGACTTTTTTTATCTACACATAGCGGCTTTTTTTATGGATTTGTAGACCACAGGCCAGCATGTTTTAAAACAACACGCGGATGTAATTTTAACTGTGCTACCATTAAGTCTGCTAGGTCTTCTGCTTGCATAACTTTTTCTGGGTTGCCATCCGTCAATTGTAATTCAACTGCCATATCTGTTGCTACTGTACTTGGTGTTAATGTTGTCACACGAACATTATGCTTACGTACTTCTAACATTAATGATTCGCTCATACCGATAACAGCTGCTTTCGATGCGCTGTACGCACTTGTAATTGGTGCACCCTTTTGACCAGCTGTAGATGAAATATTAATAATATCCCCTGTTTGGCGTTCAATCATTTCCGGTAATACGGCATACGTAGCGTAATATACACCTTTCACGTTAACATCAACAATATTCGTCCATTCTTCTGGTGACAATTCTAAAAACTTACCGAAATTTGCAATCCCGGCGTTATTGACTAAAATATCAATCGCGCCAAGCTCTTTACGAATATGTTCAACCGCTGATGTAATTGAATCTAACTGCGCTACGTCTGCTGCGGCAATCGATACTTTAACACCATACTCCTTCAGCTCTTCTGCTACATTTTGTAAATTCTCAAGTGTACGACCAACTAAGCCTACATTAATGCCTTCTTTAGCAAAAGCAATCGCTGTTGCGCGACCAATACCTCTTCCGGCACCTGTAATTATTGCTGTTTTACCTGAAATATTTTGCATATTTTTTAACTCCTTTTTTTGCGTATTGTTACTCACACAATTCTTACACACTTCATAAAAAAAAACGACTAAAACAACTTAGTCGTTACGCCCGCATGACAACTTATTTATTCCAACCTTTTTCTTTAAAGCGTGCAATTGCCTCGATACGATTCCCTACATGTAATTTTTCTAAAATAGTTGAGATATAATTCCGCACTGTCCCAACCGTTAGAAAAAGCTCTGCTGCAATTTCTTTCGTTGTTTTCCCTTCAGCAACTAATGATAATACTTGGCTTTCTCGATCTGTTAATGGATTTTCACTATCGTCCTCGTATACAAAGTCAACAAGCTCTGGTGCATAAATTCGTTTGCCTTCTATAATAATTCGAATTGCACTAACTAACTCTTCAATTGGACTATCTTTCAACAAATAACCACGAACGCCTGCTTTACGCGCGCGCTCAAAATAACCAGGGCGTGCAAAAGTCGTAAGAATAATGACTTTACAATCTGTTCCATGCAATGCTTCTGCCGCATCTAATCCCGTTTTTACAGGCATTTCAATATCCATAATACAAATATCTGGCTGATGTTCACTTACAAGTGCTAATGCTTCTTCTCCATTTTTAGCCAAACCGACTACTTCCATATCATCTTCCATACTCAATAAAGAACGCAGTGCCCCTAGAAGCATTCCCTGATCTTCTGCAATTACTATTCGAATCATTCCATTCACTTCCCCGTTGATATTCACATCTACTTACCTGATCTACTATCGATGAAAATCTTCCATCTTTTCTGTCACAGTTTGATGTGTAATTGTTACAGGAATCGTCACTGTCAAGGTTGTACCTTCTTGACTCTCCAGTTTAAAAGAACCATTAATAAACTCTAATCGTTCCTGCATTCCTTTTAAACCATTTCCAGATTTCAGTGCGTGCTTATTATTACTAATACCTTGACCATCGTCACGCACAATTAAATAGATTTCTTTAAAATTTTGATGGAAAGCAATTTCGCATTTAGTCGCTCCGCTATGCTTTACAATATTGGTAACTGCCTCTTTTAAGCACATGCTTAGTACATTTTCAATTAATGGTGGTACATGCAACGTATCGATATCCCCTTCAAAAATGAGCTCCATCTCCGCTGCTTTTAAAATTTGAGAAACACGCATCATTTCATCTTCAAATCTCGCTGTGCGCATATCTGCAACAAGCTCCCTTACTTCCTTCAATGCGATACTCGCTGTTTGTCGTATATCTTTTATTTCGACAAGTGCCTGTGACGGATCTCGCTCGATTAATCGTGCAGCTAAATCGCTTTTCAAACCAATCATCGATAATTTTTGCCCAAGTGTGTCATGTAAATCTCGTGCAATTCGTTGACGTTCCTCAAAAATGATTAACTCCGCAATTCGTTCATTTGCCGTTTCTAACTGACCTTCTAAATTTTCACGTTTATTTTTCGTATAAATTGTGAGAGGTAACAGTACAACCCCGACAATTGTCAGTACGACGAATGGCAGCTGCGTTAAAAATAGATGTAGTTCTACATAGAAGCCAAAGCCAGCGGAAATAACCGTAAACCCAATATGTAAACCATACATTATGTAAAAGCCAACAGGTCTTCGAATATTGCCGATGAAAAATGCCGTAAAAATGGATAAGTATACGTAGCCAAACATAACGGTCATTACGATATTAATAACCATCTTAAAGCTAATCCACATGTACACTAAACCACTACTTGCATTTACTGAACAACGATAAAAAATAAAATAGAGCATTAAAAATGTAATACCTATTGAAATTTCTATTGGTGACGATTTTTTGAAAATGAAGAAAAACGGTAATAAACAAAAAATAATCCAAAAGTATATACTTAACACCGGACTATTTGGAATAATACTATGCCACTTTCTCATTGATACCTCACAACTTCCCTACTTTTCCTTCATTATATCAACGAAGAGGCGAATTTGCGCGTTTGCACCTGTTTAGTCATAAAATTATCATGTAAAAAAATAGCCACCCCTTACTTTGGGATGGCTTCAATTTAACAATCGAATCTAAATATTAACAATTCTACCCTTTGCCTTTAGTGCCTCTTTCACATCTTTAAACGATACAAACTTCCTATTCTCTTCATCATATAACTTATAACGTAATGATTCTAGACTTGTACGTAATGTAATCGTCGTCGCTGTATGCAATGGCGGTGTGTCGTTATGCGCTTGCTCTAAATTATAGTTAGGCACACGTGGTGCTAAATGATGTACATGGTGGAAACCAATATTCCCTGTCGCCCATTGTAAAATTTTAGGTAATTTATAGTAAGAACTACCTTCAACTGCCGCTTTTACATAGTCCCATTCTGCATCATGCTCGAAGTAAGAATCTTCGTACGTATGTTGAATGTAGAATAACCAAATACCTAGTGATCCTGCTACAAATAGCGTTACACCTTGTACTAATAAAAATGCTTGCCAACCTAAGAAGTAAATTAACGTCGCACAAACTGCTAATAGTATAGCGTTCGTTACATGTGTGTTAACACGCTCTTTCGTCTTGGCATCTTTACGGTTACCACGGTTTAAAATAAATACCATGAAAAGTGGGCCTAAGCCAAACATTACTAATGGATTACGGTAAAAACGATACCATAAACGTTGTCCTTTTGATGCTTCTAAATATTCCTCTACTGTCATCATGTCAATATCGCCAATACCACGCTTATCTAAGTTCGAACTTGTTGCATGGTGAATTGTATGCTCACGTTTCCATTTTTCATATGGGAATGATGTAATTACTCCTGTGAATAAGCCAACCCAGTCGTTCGCTTTTTTACTTTTGAAAAATGAACCGTGTGTACAATCATGGAAAATAATGAATGCTCTTACGACAAATCCTGCTGAAATCACACTTAGCCCTGCTGTTAACCATGCTGAATAATCCACAAGCATGTAGCCGGCAATCCAAAGCGCAATTAATGGCACAATCGTATTAATTATTTGGAAAATACTTTTACCTGTATCTGATTTCGCAAATGGCGCTACATCTTGGCGAAGTTTTTTTGTCTTTTCTTTATCTGTTGCCATCACTTTTCCCTCATTTCACTTTTTCTTATGACCTCATCATAAAACAAGACTACAAATCGCAACAGAAGCAAATATCATAAAAAGGATATGACAAATGTCATATCCTTTCACATCAGTTCTCTTGTGGACCTACCAACTGTAGTTGATAAAATACTAAATCTAACCATTGTCCAAATTTAAAACCTGCATTTTTTATAGTCCCCGCATATTCAAATCCTAGTTTTTCATGTGCTTTAACACTACCGATATTTTCAGCGTCAATTCCTGCGATTAATGTTTTCACACCTTTTTCCTCAGCAATCCGAATAAGTTCATGCATTAGCTTCGTCGCAATGCCTTTATGATAATGCGCTTTATGCACATACACTGAATGCTCCATCGTATATTTATAGCCTACAGATGGACGGAACTGACTGTAAGTAGCAAAACCAGCCACTTGCCCAGCCTCTTCAAAAACAAGTAGTGGGTGACCCGCTGATTCAAGATCATCAAACCACTGTTTTTTTTCTTGTAACGTTTGTGGTTCGTCCCTATACACCGCAGTGTTCGTTAAAATAATGTCATTATAGATAGCTAAAACTCCGGGTAAATCTTTCTCTTCCATTAGTCGAATCATTTTCGTTCTACTCTCCCATCTAACAAGAACGCGCCCTACCACAATTGGCAGGACGCTCATACTATTACACGTTGAAATATCTAGCATCCGGATGTGCAAATACGATAGCCGAAACAGAGGCTTCCGGCTCCATCATGAAGCCTTCCGTTAAATTCACACCGATATCTTCTGGCTTTAATATATCAAATAATTTCTCTTGATCTTCCAAGTTCGGACATGCTGGATAACCGAATGAGAAACGTTGCCCTTGATATTTTGCAGCAAAACGATCACGCATCGTGAAGTCCGTGTCATCCGGGAACCCCCACTGGTCACGAATCTCTTGGTGCATACGCTCGGCAAAACCTTCAGCTAATTCCAGTGCTGTAGATTGCAGTGCATGGCTTTCAAGGAATTTACCTTCTTCCTTTAGCTGACGAGCCGTTTCCATAACCCCTCGACCTGCTGTTACGACCATTAGCGCAATATAATCCATCTCGCCACTCTCTACAGTTTTCAAGAAATCCGCTAAACACATAAACGGCTCTACTTGCTGACGCGGGAATGTGAATCGCTTAATTTCCGTTTTACTATCCGCCGGGTCATAGACAACAACATCATCACCATCCGCTTGTGCTGGATAAAATTGATATAAGCCTGAAGGTGTTAAAGTATCACTTGTTAAATAGCCATCTACTAATTCTTTTAATTCCGTTGCACGTTTGTCACCTTGCTCTAGTAATTGATGCACCTGTCCTTTTAAACCAAGGTGATGCCCAATTAATGTACGCATATTCACATATGGGTACAGATGTGGCACAGCATAATCCTTTTTTACATGGCGACGTAAATCCGCAGGTACAAATACATTTGCATCCTTAATAGTACGTACAGGCTTCACTGTCACTTCTTTTGCAGGACGTGCAGCACGTTTTTCATCTGCCTCTAAACGTTTTTGACGAGAGTCTGCCACTTCTGCTAAAAATTCCTCACGAGAATCTTTGCCCATCAGTAGATTGATTTGCTCCAGGCCTTGCATTGCATCTTTCGAATAAATGACAGGACCGTCATACTCATTGGCAATTTTCGTTTCTGTGAAGCGACGAGATAATGCTGCACCGCCTACGAAAATCGGCACATCAATACCCGCTTCTTTAAAGTCTTGCGCTGTAATCACCATCTGCTGCGCTGACTTTACAAGTAAGCCCGACAGTCCGATAAAATCAGGTTTTTCACGGCGAATCGTTTCAATCAATTGAGCAGGCGTTACTTTAATGCCTAAATCCACAACTTTATAGCCGTTATTACTTAAAATAATATCAACTAAATTTTTCCCGATATCATGCACGTCACCTTTGACAGTCGCAAGTACCATTTTACCTTTACCAGCACTCTCTTCGTCTTTCTCCATAAACTGTTCGAGATGGGCAACTGCTGCCTTCATAACGCCCGCACTTTGTAACACTTCGGCTACAATGAGCTGATTGTCATTGAATAGACGACCTACTTCAGCCATCCCTTCCATTAATGGACCATTAATAATATCCAGTGGCGCATCATACATCTCACGTGCCGCATCTAAATCTGGAATTAATCCTTCTTTAGTACCTTCAATAATGTAATACGCCAAACGCCCTGGCACTGTTTTCGGAATATCATCCTCTGACTTTTCTTTCTTTTTATCACGATAAAAATCAGTAAAGACCGCCAATGTTTCATCCGTTGTATTAAACAATAACTCATTTGCCAGTTTAATTTCTGCTTCTGGAATAGATGCATAACGCTCTAATTTTTCTGTGTTAACAATCGCATAGTCTAAACCTGCTTGTGTACAGTGATATAAGTACACAGCATTTAACACTTCACGACCAACTGGAGGTAAACCGAACGAAATGTTACTTACACCTAGCACCGTCAATGCACGCGGCATTCTTTCTTTGATTAGACGAATACCTTCAACAGTTTCAAGTGCTGAGCCAATATACTGCTCGTCCCCTGTACCTACTGGGAACATTAAAGGATCAAAAATAATATCTTCTGGAGCTAATCCCCATTTTTCCGTCAACAATTTATAAGAACGCTCCGCAATTTCCACTTTACGTGTGCGGTCAACAGCCATCCCCACTTCATCAATTGTTCCAACAACAACAGACGCGCCGTATTTTTTCACAAGTGGCATAACAGCGTCAAAACGCTCCTCACCATCCTCTAAGTTAATCGAGTTAATGATTGCCTTCCCTTGCGAATATTTCAATGCTTCTTCGATTACTTTTTCATCCGTTGAGTCAATAACTAGTGGCACTTTCACTTTTTTCACGACTTCTTGCATGAAGTTACGCACATCTTCTAACTCGTCACGGTCAGGATTGGCTAAACAAATATCGATAACATGCGCACCGTTTTTTACTTGTGCTCGAGCGATTTCAGCCGCTTCTTCAAACTTACCATCAATTATTAAGTTTTTAAATTTACGAGAACCAATAACATTCGTACGTTCCCCGATAAATAATGGACGCATTGAATCATCATACAGTAACGGGTCAATCCCAGAAATAGCATGACCATGTGTTGCTTCTGGTAGTTCTCGCGGTGCAATATGCTGCAACGTCTCACGAAGCGATGCAATATGTGCAGGCGTCGTACCACAACAGCCACCAACAATATTTAACCAGCCTTTTTCAGCAAAGCCTTTTAATTTTTGAGAAAGTGATTCTGGTGATTCATGATAGCAACCTTCTTCATCAGGCAAGCCCGCATTCGGATAACAACTAATGTAACCTGTTGATAGCTCTGCTAATGAACGAATATGATCCGTCATAAACTCCGGACCAGTTGCACAGTTTAAACCTACAGATAACGGCTTAATATGCTCAATTGAAATATAAAACGCTTCGATTGTTTGTCCGGCAAGCGTTGTACCCATTGGCTCAATTGTGCCTGAAATCATGATCGGTAACTCTTTCCCCGTCTCTTCAAATGCACGAGCAACACCTAGTGTCCCAGCTTTTACATTTAACATATCTTGACTTGTTTCAAGTAACAGCAAATCCGAGCCCGCTTCTATTAAAGCTTTTGCCTGCACGTAAAAGTTCTCTTCAAGCTCCTCAAATGTAATACCACCTGTAACCGATAGCGTTTTTGTCGTTGGACCCATTGCCCCTGCCACAAAACGCGGCCATTCTGGTGTGGAAATCTCATCTACTACTTTACGAGCAATTTCAACTGCACGTTTATTGATCAGTACTGTCTGATCACCAAGATCGTATTCATTTAAAACAAGTGGTGTACCACCAAATGTATTCGTACAAATAATATCTGTGCCCGCCTCTAAATACTGACGATGCACTTTTTCAATGACATCTGGTCGTGTTAACACAAGATTTTCATTACATCCGTCTAGCTCTTCACCACCAAAATCATCTTCTGTTAAGTTTTCATTTTGCAGCATTGTACCCATTGCGCCATCAAGAATTAAAATTCGTTTCTCCAGTTGCTCTTCAATCAAGTGCTTAGACATTTGTACTTACCCCTTTTTTCTGTTCATCCAGTTGTTGTATATAGCTCATCAATTCTAACGTCATATCATAGCGTAAAAACGGTGTTATTAAATAAATACCATTGAAATATTGTGCTGCTACTTCTACTAATTCTCTTGCAATCGCAATACCTTCTGCTGTTGCTTTATCCTTATCTTCACCACATGCTCTCATGCGCGTTAACGCATCCTCCGACAATTTAATTCCCGGAACCTCATGGTGTAAAAACTCTGCACTCTTATAGCTCGTAACTGGCATAATGCCTATATAAATTGGCGTCTCTAAATGCTTCGTCGCCTCATAAATTTCAATAATCTTTTCTTTCGTATAGACAGGCTGTGAGATGAAATAATCCGCACCATGTTCAATTTTTTTCTCTAGTCGAGCAACTGCACGGTCTAGCACACGTACATTCGGATTAAACGCCGCCGCTACAGAAAAGTTTGCCTTTTTACGAAGTGGCTTCCCTGAGAATGACACACCTTCATTTAGTTGTTTAATCAGTTGAATTAACTCCATTGAAGATACATCATAGACACTTGTTGCCCCCGGGAAATCGCCCACTTTCGTCGGGTCCCCAGTCACAGCTAAAATATCGTGAATACCTAATGCATCTAAGCCCATTAAATGCGACTGTAAACCGATTAAGTTTCGATCACGGCATGTAAGATGTGTCAACGGACGTACGCCGTGTGCTTGCTTCAACAATGCCCCCATCGCGATATTACTAATACGCGGTGACGCTAAAGAGTTGTCTGCCATCATGACTACATCTGCGCCAGCTGCATATAGCTTTTTTGCCCCTTCTATGAAGCCATCAATTTCTAAATGTCTCGGTGTATCTAATTCTACTATGACAGAGCGCTCACGCTTGACCTTCTCTACTAGAGATTCATATGTTGTAGGCTCTGCCTCACGCACAACCTCAATCTTTTCAGGCTTTGCTGCCTTTTCTTGCACAGGAGTTAACGCTTCTAAGTATTTTTTCGCTGCTGCAATATGCTTCGGTGTTGTTCCGCAGCATCCACCTATTAAACGTACACCTTGGTCACGAAGTGCCACTGCTGCACGTCCAAAGTAATCTGCCTCAGATTCATATACTACACGCCCATCTTCTACATCTAATAGAGAGGCATTTGGATAGGCTGACATAAATGCATTTTGCGGTAGTTCTACCCCTTCAAATGCTTGAATTGTATGGTGTGGACCTAATCGGCAGTTTACACCTACAATATCCGCACCTAATCGTTCTAACTCATGCAATGCAGCGTTCAAGGACATGCCATTTTGTAAGACCCCCGGTTCATGCATCGATACTTGCGTAATAATCGGTAATGCCGTTTTTGTACGAAGTAATTTTAACGTTTCTGAAATTTCCTCGAAGTCATAGTATGTTTCGAGTAAAAGTCCATCAGGATTACCTGCAAGAAGAACATTCGCTTGTTCTTCAACCGAAGCTAAAATCTCTTCCAATGTTGCATCGCTTTTACGAATTCCTCGAATACCACCAATTGTGCCTAGTACGAACTGACCGCCTTCTGCTGCACGCTTTGCAATTGTTATTGCCGCTTCATTAAACTGTTGTACACGGGATTCTAAACCATATCTTGCAAGCTTAATTGCATTTGCCCCGTATGTATTTGTTTGAATAATATCTGCACCAGCTGCAATATACTCACGGTGGATTTTTTCTATTAATTCCGGTCTTTGTACATTCATCTCTTCATGACAATAATCAAGTCCATACCCATATAACAACGTACCAATCGCACCATCAGCTGTTAGCACATTCGATTTTAACTGTTCAAGTAATCCCATAAAACGTAAACCCCTCTCCCTTTTCCAAATAAATATTAAAAAAGCCCTCTTTTAAAATTAAAAGAAGGCTCTACACGGCGTAATTGTTGTTCCTTCTCATCTTCTGACCATTTCATAGTCTACTGGATTTAGCACCTGACAAGTCGTTGGTTGCTGAAGCTTCATTGGGCCAGTCCCTCAGCTTCTCTCGATAAGAATATTTATTATGAATTTTTTAAATAATTAAAAGAATCATATACTCTAGACTTTAAGTAGTCAAGTCCATTTCACTTAATTAAAGGTTTTCTGGAACGAAAGATCAGAATTTTTGCATATTTATAGTTGAACGTAAAATTTTGCGTTGCTTTTCAGATGCTATCGGCGGTTCCACAGTTCTATGGGCGCTTTCTCACTCACTAACTTAACGTTCATTTTTCCGCTAACAATTCAGCAGCAATTTTTTGCCCGACCTTTTTACCATTTTGAATGCAAGCACCAATACCTACACCGAAATAAGAGCAACCTGCTATATATAAGTTCGAATATGCGGAATCCAATTTTTCTGTTAAACCTTCTAAAGCTGCATAGTGCTCTAAGTCATACTTAGGCATTTGGTCCACCCATTTCGTTACATTAACGACTACTGGCTTTGCTTCAATATGCAAACTTTTACGAATATCCTCTAATGCTACCTCCACTAATTCCCCATCAGTCATTTCCACTAACTGCTCGTAGGCAGGATTACTGTTCTTATAAAATAAGCGTACTAACAATCGGCTATTCGCAGATGTATGCTTCCATTTTCGACTTGTCCACGTTGCAGCATTACATTGCAAATCTGCATTATGTGAAACGATAAAGCCTGTCCCATCAGCTGGTAACACCGCATCTGGCACATCAAAGCCTAAATACATCGTAATAACTGATGCCGTATTAAAGTGGTCAAAATATGGATTTAGGGAAGCATCATTTAATAGTTTTTGTACGGCTTCATTAGGTAACGCTAGTATGACTTTATCTACCTGAAAAACTTCATCATCCTCTAAAACAATTGTATAGTCTGCAGCATTTTTCACTACACTTGTTACACCCACACCTTTACGTATATCAACTGCTGTCATCGTTTCCTCTAAACGATCAATTAAAGAAGAGAGCCCTTTTTCAAACGAAATAAATTTCTTATTTGCCGCTTTAACAAATTTATCTCTGTTCATATCAAAACCTTTTATAATGCTTCCATACTGATCTTTATAATCAATCAAATATGGCAATGTCGAAGCAATCGACAATTGATGTAAATCACCCGAATACACGCCAGCTAGCACAGGTGCTATTTGATTTTTCACAAGCTCTTCACCAAAATAATACGTTAAAAATTCGCCAATAGAGCTTTCTTTTGTAAAGCCTTTATTCGGCAAAGTTAAATCTTTAAGAGCCTCCTGTTTCCCTGCTCCTGATACTAATGTAGTCGCCTCTAAAGAAGATAGGCTCATCGGAATTCCGAATGTTGAATCTGCCGGAATAGCATGCAACTCATTATTAGTGTAAATATAAGATACGCCTGTTTCGTTATAAACTAACTCCGACTCGAAATCGAGCTCCTGTACAAGTTCCATTACTCCTGCATGTCTTGCAACTATAGAATCTGCTCCGGTTTCCATTATAAATCCATCCTCATGCGTAGAATGTAGCTTACCACCAAGGTATGTATTTTTTTCGATTAAAACTAACTTTACATCGAGCCTTTTGTCTTCTATTTCGCGTTGCAAGTAATGTATTGTACATAAACCTGTAATGCCCCCACCTAATACCGCTACTGTTTTCATATTCAACAGCTCCTAGTTTTAATTTTTTCACTTATATTTAAGTATAAGCTTTTTAACACTTATAGTATTTGCTCTACTTTAACAATTTTAGAACAAAAAAAGCATCTTAAAAGTGAGTTTTTTCACATTCAAGATGCTCTTTATCCATTATTCTAAAGCTTGTACCACATTCGCCAATTTATCTGCTGAAGTTGCCACTTCATCAAACGCTATACCCAACTCATCAATCACGTGAACGACTGATTTAAGTTCGGCCTCCAAATGATCATTTTGGGACCTAGATTCAGACATCACTTCTAAAATTTGATTGAATTGCCCTTCCGTTTCAGCCATATTCTCTTCACCTGAAACTACTTCTGCTTTAATACGATTTAAGACGCTTACAAGCTTTTCAGTTCGCTCAGACGTATTTTCCAGTAAAATTGATACGTCTTTTACTGATGCCTTCGTTTGCTCAGAAAGTTTGTTCACTTCACCTGCAACCACACTAAATCCCTTACCAGCCTCTCCTGCACGAGCTGCTTCAATTGCGGCATTTAATGATAATAGATTCGTTTGATTGGCAATGCTCGTAACTTTACCTACAATTTCTTCCATCTCTTTCGAAATGTCTACAAGTTGTCTAATTTCCTCCGAAATATCAGAAATTGAAAGCGTAATATTATTCATATTTTTGGACTGATTGTACAATCGATTTCGTCCCTCGTTAGCTTGTCCTTCTGCTAAAGTTGATAATTGAATAGTCCTCTGCGCCAGCTGAATTATTTCATGTGATTGTGCATTCAATTGATGGAACGCTGCATTTGTTTGTTCGGAAATTGCAGCCAACCCTTCGGAAGATTCAATAACAGACTTCCCTATACGCTCTTTATCACTAGCCATTTTTTCTTTTAATTCTTCAACTACATTTTCAAACGCTTCTAACACGAGTTGTTGCTCGAAATTTGAAATTTTTGAGATCGCACGAATTGTATTGAATTGGTCCTCAGGATTTTCTACTACCTGTTCAACCAAATCAACGAATGAAATTGTTAAGTCCTGAAACGCACATATATACCATTGCGTCTTCAAACCTATATGCACATGCACTTTTGCAATACGTGTTCTCTTCTCAAAAAACTCAAAATCTATAACGCCATTAAACATCTCACTAATATGACGATTTAATGTTACCTTTAATCGCTCTACAGAACTGTTATCATTAATAATATCTACTAAACTACTTTCTGACCCAACCACTTCATAAAATCGATTTACAATATTATCAATGTTAGCTTCTACAATTGGCTTGAACGCTTTTAAGTACTGTAAATCTTGCTTTGTAATATTAAGCATTTTTATTTGTTTTGCAATTTTAGGATGACTAGATAAATCTACCTTTACATCATATTTTTGAATATCAATTGCTGACGGTTTTTTTGATCGTTGAAAAATCAACATTTTCAACCCTTTCGCTCCAAAGATTTGTTCAAAATGGATAGTTATTTATCTATTGTTATACTTCAAACAAGATCCCCGTCTGTACGCAAAAAAATTACTTTCTCTATGCTAACACCTTTATTACATGCAACATATGGCGAATTTCATTCAAACATACCACTTCGAGATATACATTTTTTTCTATTACTAGATAATTTAACTCATCTGACTATAAATCAAAGTTTTAGGAATGTAAATACAAATAAAGTTCACACTAAACAGATTTACCCAAACTTATTAATTCACATAGAAAAAGCTGCCCTATTTCTTATCGGACAGCTACTCACACTAGTTTATTGCCATTTTCTGCTGCAAACTATATATTTCCTGTTCAAGTATTGCTGACCTTTTATCAAAATAGTAAATTCGATCATCCACACGATTGATGACTGTTGAATTTTTTCTAAGCATATTTACGACATCACCGGTAAATAAAATTAATGTCCGCAAGCCACTTTCTAATTTTCGAACTTCCTTGCCGTATTCTAAAACGTTACTATCCCTTGTTTTTTCCCTTTTTATATCTCGAATGTTTTCATTTATTTTCGTATCAATCGCCTCATAGCGGGCTCTTTGTCGTAGCTTCAAGTTACTAATTTGATTGCTATACTTTGTTATATCTTGCTCATCTAATCCTGTTTCTTTATTACACTTTATATATTCTATAACACTGCACAGTAATGTAACATCTTCATTTTGTCCTATTAAAACATCTTGCAAAACTCGCAGTTTGCTTGATGTACTTTCTGATTGATCGGGTATTTCTGAATTACTCATCTATCTTCAGTCCCTTCATCATCGCAACTTTACTATTTAGAGTGTCGGAAAATTACTAATTTTATAATTCACTCATTTTGTTCCATTGTTTTCAATATATGTTCCGCTTCTGTTATGCCTGCTTGTGCAGCTTGAACATACCATTTTTTAGCTTCGGCTATATTCTTTTCTATGCCTTCACCTTATAAAACAAATGACCTAACTGCAGTTTTGATTCCCCATCACCCTGTATGGCCGCTTTTTTATACCAATGAATTCCCTTTTCAATATTTCGAATGCCAGCAATACCGTTACTCCATATGAAACCCAAATCGTAAAATGCATCTATGTGGTACTGCTCAGCAGCCTTTTCATACCAAAAAAGCGCATGATTCACATCTCTCTTTTGACCAAACTTACCTTCTAAATAAATACCGCCCATTCTGTATTGTGCCTCGACATAGCCCTGTTCCGCCGACTGCTGATAATCTAGCAACGCTTGCTTTTCATTAACAGCGGTACCTAAGCCTTGTTCATGTATAATCCCTAACGTAAACATGGACTCGACTACACCCGACTGTGCGGCCTTTTCAAACCATTGCCTAGCCGCTTCGTAGTTAACCGCAACGCCTTCACCATTCAAATACATATCCGCTAAATTATTCGCGGCATCTGCATGACCTTGTAAAGCAGCTTCTTCATATAATTTGAAGGCATGCTCAAAACTTTCTGTTACGCCTATACCTTCAAAATAGTAATTGCCAAGAGCATATTGTGCATCTGCCATGCCTTTCAATGCTGCCGCTTGAAACCACTTAATGGCCTTTTGAGCTTGAAATGACACGACTTCATCTGTACTATAAATTCCACCAAGCTCAAACTGTGCATCTGCATCATCTTGCTCAATTGCTTGCTTATACAATTCGATTGCTTCCTCTAGTTCTAATTCTTCTTCAACTTCTTGCGCGTCTTCCTCGCTCATCTGTCCATACCACGTAATCACGTCCAATAAATCATCCAAGATAATTTCCACATGACTCAAATGTTCAAGCGATGCAATTTGCCACACTAATACATACAAATCAAATGGGATGACTTCTCTCAATACATCATCATTTTCCGCTAACATTGTTAACTCCATTTCATGCAAGTCTTCCTCACTTTTAGGGTGAACAATTTTTAAGTAGCGTTGCTGATGATTTTTCAACAAATCTTTTATCATTTGATACAGTATTTTTTGAATTGTACTTAATTGTAGGTTCTCTTGGGAAAGAAACAGTAAATCTTGCACAAGCCAGTCTTTCATGTCCTGATGGCTACACTGCATTTTTTCAATTCTTTGCCTATTAGCCTCGGCTAAATGTTGCTCATTCATTATTTCTCCCCCTGTCTATTATGTAAAAGACCGCCCCTTACTATATATAAGGTAGCTTCAGCCATTTTATGAATGAAAATAATAATAAAAATCCTGTTACACGTTGAGCACTACAGCACATTCCACTTCAGGCGGACGCTTTCCGCGGGGCGAGCGCCGAGCCTCCTCCTCCGCTACACTTCGTGCGGGGTCTCGTCTGTCTCGCTAATCCCGCAGGAGTCGCCGCCTTTCGTTCCATGTGCTTACATTTTGTAGGTTTCTTTTAAGTCATGTACATGTTTTGACAAAAAACCTTAGATTAAGCTCTAAGTTTTTAATGGCATCAAAGATTTTTATCCTGTTCGAATCGAGTTTTATCGCGCAGAAAATTACTTTTATCACGCACGACACTAATTTTATCACGCACAAAACACGTTTTATCCACATCCAGGTCTCATATGACATATTTGACACACTTTTCGACAACATCCATTAGAGCAAAAGCGCGACATTACTATAATCTTTATCTTTTAAAAAACGAAGGCATTCTCTATATTAATATCACTATTTAGTAGATTTATTTCAATAGATTATA
>JAVWKG010000065.1:0-15468 GCA_036638655.1 Lysinibacillus sp.
GAACTCCACGTGCTTCTGGTTGACGTGCGATACCTTCTACTGTTTTTGAAACGATAAGACCGTTACCGATACCTGCGCCAAGTGCACCTAGACCGATTGCGATTGCTGCTGCTAATAAACCCATTTAAAATTTCCTCCTTGGAATTGTATGTTTTTGTTTTTTTTTAAGCATTAAAGTTAATGCTTTATATTAATGGTCTTCGCTCACTTTATGAGACATATAAACCATTGTTAACATAGTGAAGATAAAGGCTTGGATAAAGCCGATGAAAATAGAGAAACCTTGCCATGCCATCATTGGCACAACTGCACCAACTACGCCTAGAATTGTACCAGATGTAGCTAAACCTGCGATTAAAGCGATTAAAATTTCACCTGCATAGATGTTACCATAAAGACGTAGACCTAATGTTAAAGTGTTTGCAAACTCTTCAACAATCTTCAGTGGGAACATGAATGACATTGGTTTAAAGAATGTACCAGCATAATGCCCTGTACCACGCATTTTAACACCATAGTACTGTGTTAAAACTAAAATCATTACTGCTAACGTCATTGTAACAGTTGGGTCAGCTGTTGGAGATTTCCACCAAAGCTCATGATCATAAACAACTGCGAATGGTAAACCGATTAAGTTAGATACAGCGATAAACATAATTAAAGTTATACCCAAAATGTGGAATTGACCACCAGTTTTCCAGTCCATGTTGCTTTTTATGATACCCTTTACGAAATCCATAATCCATTCCATAAAGTTTTGCATACCCGTTGGTTTCAATTTCAAGCTTCGAGTTGAGATGAATGCAATTAAAAATACTATTGCTGCTGAGACCGTTAACATTAACATAGTAGATAAGTTAAATGTGATGCCGACTCCCAGCACATCGATAGTTACTATTGGAGCTATATGATCCATTGTTATATTTCACCTCTCTTTCTAATAAAGCACATTAGTGGTTCCTTACATGAGATACTATTCTCTCGGCAAAGAGAATAACGTACGGAATCATTAGCCCTACGACAGTGCTAATTAAGTGAAAATAGTTTGGTAACGAAATGGCTATAGCGGCTGCCGCTACACCTGAGCCAAAGCGAAGCATTGTACCAAGCGAGCCTATTTTCTTCCCTTCACTAATGGAACGATCAAACTTGTCCAAACGTCGAAGTAATACCCAAAAATTATACGTACCAAAGAATGCACCTATTGCGATGCCCGCAAATACAGTTGGATATGGCGTAAAGCCCCAGCCTAATGCACAAAGTGCGAGCAAAAAAAATAACGCTCTCTTCTGCACAGCAAAAATGTGATGCAAATCTAGCATTGGTTTGTAGTCTCCTGAATCATTTTTTCGAGTAAAGAAATGTTTGCTGACCACTTTGTGAAATCAGAAATGAGCAGTGACGTCACTACTCTTAGCGTGGAAGTTACTTGTAGTAGAATCCCAAATGTCATGAACACAGTTGTGATCTAAGATGAAAGTTATGGAATAATTCTACCAACTACCATTGCCAGTTCGGAATATCCGAAACGCATAAAATGTCAAATTGCGACATCTTTTGTTACTACTGTCAATTTAGTAGAAACCTGATATAACAAGTGTTTCAGCTCTTATTAATCGATTAGAAACCCTTATCATTCTTACCCTTTGTAAGCATACAATAGGAGGTATTTGAAGTCAATTAGTAATGGTGAAAAACTTCACAACCATATAAACCTTGTCAAATTGTTGACAAATTTGTGTGCAAAACTTCACAATGCACGTATCACCCTTACCACTTTTACAAAAAAAAGCTAATTCACGATGCATTTCTGCTCGTAAACTAGCTTTACATTTCATATAAGTAAATTTGACCTATTTTCCCAAAAAGATAAATAGTTTACTTGTCTTTTTGAAGAAATTCTATTAATGCACTTACGATACGTTTTGAAGCATGCCCGTCACCGTATGGATTTGAGGCTTTTGCCATTGCATCGTACACTTCTTTATCTTCTAACAGTTCTTTTGCTAAAGAATAAATTGTTTCTTCCTCTGTTCCCGCTAACTTCAATGTGCCTGCTGCAATACCTTCTGGACGCTCTGTTGTATCACGTAAAACAAGCACTGGTTTACCAAGTGACGGCGCTTCTTCTTGAACGCCACCAGAATCCGTTAAAATCATATATGAATTTGCAGCGAAGTTATGGAAATCAAACACTTCAAGCGGTTCAATTAAATGTACACGCTCATTATCTCCTAAAATTTCATTCGCAATTTCACGAACAGCAGGGTTCATATGAACAGGATATACAACTTGAATATCGTCATGCTCTGCAAGTAAACGTGTTATCGCACGGAACATATGGCGCATTGGTTCACCTAAGTTTTCACGACGATGCGCTGTTAGTAAAATCATACGATCACTGCCGATTTTATCTAGCACTGGATGTCTGTAATGTTCACTTACTGTTGTTGCTAATGCATCGATTGCTGTATTACCTGTCACAAAAATACGACTTTCATTTTTACTTTCATCTAATAAGTTTTTCTTCGACACTTCTGTTGGTGCAAAGTGCAGATCCGCCATCACACCTGTTAATTGACGGTTCATCTCCTCAGGGTACGGAGAATATTTGTTCCACGTACGCAGTCCTGCCTCTACATGACCGATTGCAATCTGATTGTAGAACGCTGCCAAACTCGCGATGAATGTTGTCGCAGTATCCCCATGAACAAGGACGATATCCGGCTTTGCTTCCTTCATAACTTTATCTAACCCTTGCAATGCATTCGTTGTCACATCAATTAATGTTTGACGATCCTTCATAATATTCAAGTCGTAATTCGGAGTAATTTTAAACGTTTCTAGCACTTGGTCAAGCATTTGTCGGTGCTGAGCCGTTACTGTCACAATCGATTCAATTTGCTCTGGATATTTGTTCAATTCAAGTACAAGTGGTGCCATTTTAATAGCTTCTGGTCTTGTACCGAAAATTGTCATCACTTTCCACTTCTTAGTCAAAATGAGTTCCCCTGCCTTTTAATATTATGAAAACGCCCTTCATATTAACGAAGGACGCCTTTTTCAATTATTTAGTTCCAAACAAACGGTCACCAGCATCTCCAAGTCCTGGAACGATATAGCCGTGATCATCTAATTTTTCATCAAGTGCCGCAATGTAGATATCTACATCTGGATGCTCATCTTGAATAACTTTCACACCTTCTGGCGCTGCAATCAAACACATAAATTTAATGTTTTTTGCACCACGTTTTTTCAGTGAGTTGATTGCTTCAATTGCCGAGCCGCCCGTTGCAAGCATTGGGTCAACTAGGATAAAATCGCGCTCTTCTACATCTGCAGGCAATTTTACATAGTACTCAATCGGTTTTAATGTAGCTGGGTCACGATAAAGACCGATATGTCCAACTTTAGCTGCCGGAATTAACTTCAGAATGCCGTCAACCATACCAATACCAGCACGTAAAATTGGCACGATACCTAGTTTTTTACCTGATAAAATTTTAGCAGTTGTTGTTGTTACTGGCGTCTCAATTTCAATGTCTTCAATCGGCAAATCACGAGTAATTTCAAATGCCATCAATGTTGCAACTTCATCTACAAGCTCACGAAATTCTTTTGTGCCTGTTTTTTTGTCTCGGATATAAGTTAATTTATGTTGAATCAGCGGGTGATCAAATACGTACACTTTACTCATAGTTATTCTCTCCTAACCTAAAGGGGTTTAAAATTTATCTCACTTATTATAGCAGAAAGAATGTCTACACTCAAAGCTACTTTCACTCACCTTTACCACTTGGCGTTTTTAGGCATCTAAAATTTGACTTACTTGTTCAAATGGCATTGGTTTATAGTATAAAAACCCTTGTCCAACCGAACATCCTAGTGCACGTAATATATCTGCCTGTTCTTCTGTCTCAATGCCTTCAGCAACTGACTCAATACCTAAGTTTAACGCTAGCTGAATGATCGAACGAACAATTGCTAATGTACCCGCATCATATAAATCATTGATAAAACTTCGGTCTATTTTAATTTCTGAAAACGGCAACTTCTGCAAATAACTAAGTGACGAGAACCCCATGCCAAAATCGTCCACCGACGTCACAAAACCGTACGCTCTTAATTCTTCAATAATCATCAATGCCTTATGGAAATCAAATAAACCGATACTTTCGGTTACTTCCAAAATGATGTTGTTCGGCTCAACTGAATAACTGTTGAGCATCGTCACAAGATCTGTCACAAAATCAGGGTGATAAAAATGATTTGGAGAAATATTAACCGCCATTTTCACAAGCTCCTTACCCTCTTGCTGCCTCATTTGTATCCATTGTAGTACTTGTTCCAATACTTGCAAGTCAATTTCTCGTACTTTCCCAGCATTTTCAGCTACTGGTACAAATTCAGCAGGGGAAACATAGCCAAGTGTTGGTGATATCCATCTTGCCAACGCTTCAATACTTTGAATTGCGCCCGTGCGTAAATCGACTTTCGGTTGAAGATGCACGCTAATTTCTTTGTTTTTCAAGGCAATATTTAAGTGGTTTAGCAGTAGCATTTGCTTTTCAAGTTCTTTATTACGCTCTTCTGTGAATATTTCTGTATGTGTACCCGGCTTATTATTCGCATAAGATAGCGCCGTTTCTGCAAAACGAATAGCGTCTACCATTTTAATTTCGTCATTAAATGAAGCAATGCCAGTCTTTAACGTAATATATACTTGCTTATCGCCAATCAAAAATGGCTGTTGAATTAACTCCTTTATACGGCTCTCATAATTCATCATATCTTGATGCGATATGACACGTGAAATAATTAAACACGAGCTCGTGAATCGCGCAATATGCTCATTTTTCTCATTTTTGTTTTCAATAAAGCGTCGAGAAATTTGGCGCAGCAATTCATCCCCCGCTTCACGACCGTAAAGCTCTACAATTTGACGGAATTCACTCGGCTCTAATATTTTGATGTAGCCGCGCTTCCCCTGCTTTTCAATTTTCTCAAGTGCCTCAATAAAACTATGCCTATTTGGAAGGCCTGTTGTAATATCTGTATACGCTAATTCGTAAATTTTATTTTGTGTTTTCGCATAAGAATAAGCTAAAGATACTAAGCTACCAATTTTGTTAAATACATTAACAAAAAGTGCTTCATTACTTTCATATGGACTATAGTAAATAGCAAAAATCCCTATGCTTCGATTTTGCTGATTCCTAATTGGTATATACCAGCAAGACTGCTTTCCAAGCTCCTGCGCTTTACGTTTAGATGAGTCACAAATATTCAAGTGAGCAATATTTTCCTCTAACACATATTTATCTGCGCGCATAATCGTTTTATAGTAGTCATTTAATTTAGTTTCCGGCTCTATTTCGTACTCAAATGTCGGACCTGTATAAACCTTTAATGTATCTTTATTATTTTTCACTAAAATCATACTAAATATATATGGTGCGAAAAATTCATCCAGGCCTTTACAAATAATATTCATTTTCTTTTCAAACGTATTCTCTTTTTCTATTGCCATATACATTTCTTTTTCTAATCTCATAAGAAAATCTTCTATATGATAGTATGTTACATCTTTGATGAATAGTAGGACGTAGACTGTTTGGTTATCTTCATCTTGAAAGGGCAATCCTTCAATCTCTGCCCAGAAAGGTGGCCTTTGATAGCAATCATGATGAACTTTAGCCCGAACCATTATGCCTTGTTGCAATTTCTCTTTTATATCATCAATTGCCTCAGTTAATGTTTCAGAAGTAAATAATGAATAGTAATCCATTTGCTTTAATTGTTCGTATGTATAGTTCACAAGTTTTTCAAATGGTTCATTACAATTTATTATTTTAGATTCTTTAGTCATATCTAAAATAACATAGCTTTTTTTGGCGTTTTCAGCTAGGGTTTTGATTGACCTAAGTAATTGTTCATTTTTAATAGCTGATTGCTGCATGGATGTCGCCCCCTTTCTTTTTTGATCAAGTACTCTCTTCCAACTTTTCAGAATCTATTTTTTATTTTACACAATTTTCGGAATTCTGTCACATTTTTTCTATGTTTTTGTTTAAAATAGACGCAATAATGGTCTTGTTTACTATGTTTTGTGATTTATTGGACATGTTTCGGGATTTGTTCACCATGATTCTTAATTTATTCACCATGATTTCGATTTTATTGACTATCTACCTTACATCAGAGCTATTCTCCATACCATGGTTTATTCAAAATAAAAAAGCAAAACCCACTAAAAGTTATACGTACTTTTAGTGGGTTTTGGAATTAGTATCTATTTTTATGTGTTGTGATTATGCGTATAAAGGGTGCTTGTCTGTTAATGCTTTCACACGAGCTACCGCGTCTGCCTTTGTTGCTTCATCTTCAGGATTTTTCAGAACAGCTGCGATAATTGCACCTACTTCTTTCATATCCTCTTCTTTAAAGCCACGAGAAGTTACTGCTGGTGTACCGATACGGATACCAGATGTTACGAATGGTGATTCTGTATCATAAGGAATTGTATTTTTGTTAGTTGTAATACCTACTGCATCAAGTGCATGCTCAGCTACTTTACCAGTTAAACCAAGAGATTTAGCATTTACTAATACTAAATGGTTATCAGTACCACCTGAAACGATTTCAACGCCTTCAGCAATTAATGTTTCTGCTAAAGCTTTAGCGTTCGCTTTAATTTGTTTTGCGTATTCTTTGAACTCAGGTTGTAAAGTTTCACCAAATGCTACTGCTTTTGCAGCGATTACGTGCATTAATGGACCACCTTGAATACCAGGGAATACTGATTTGTTTAACTTTTGCTCCCATTCTTTAGAAGCAAGAATTACACCACCACGTGGACCACGTAATGTTTTATGAGTAGTTGATGTTACGAAATCAGCGTATGGTACTGGAGATTGATGCTCACCAGCAGCTACTAAACCTGCGATATGCGCCATATCTACCATGAAGTATGCACCGATTTCATCAGCGATTTCGCGGAATTTAGCGAAGTCGATTGCACGTGGGTATGCAGATGCACCCGCAACGATTAATTTTGGTTTGTGCTCTAATGCTTTTTGACGAACATCTTCATAATCAATTACGTGTGTATCTTTTGTTACACCGTACTCAACAAAGTTATAAAGAACACCTGAGAAGTTTACTGGTGAACCATGCGTTAAGTGACCACCATGAGAAAGGTTCATCCCTAGAACTGTGTCGCCTGGTTGTAAAATTGTATGATATACAGCCATGTTCGCTTGTGCACCTGAGTGAGGTTGAACGTTCGCATATTCTGCTCCGAAAATTTCTTTCACGCGATCACGTGCGATATCTTCAACTACGTCTACATGTTCACAGCCACCATAGTAACGTTTACCTGGGTAACCTTCAGCGTATTTATTTGTAAGAACTGAGCCTTGTGCTTCCATAACTGCTTCAGATACGAAGTTTTCAGATGCGATTAACTCGATGTTCTCTTGTTGACGTTTTTTCTCTGCTAAAATTCCATCTAATACTGCTTTGTCTTGTAATGCTAATTTTTCGAATGCCATTTTGAAAAATCCTCCTAAGTATAATGGTTATTTTAAATTCACTTCGTCAAATGGTGATTTTGTTAGGAAATAATTGTGTAAGAAATACTTTTCTTTCATCCACTTTTCAAAGTAATGTTTTACTAATATACCGCACGTTCTCCACCAATAAGTTTTGGACGTGTTGTTGCCACTGTGACAATTGCTTCCCCTACTGTACGCACTGAAGTTCGTACAGGGACAGCAACTTCTTTTAAATGCATACCTATTAACGTCTGACCAATATCTATTCCTGCACTTGCTCGAATATGCTCTACAACTACAGGGTCTTCGTACTTTGTATATACATAAGCAGACATTGATCCACCAGCTGTTCTTACAGGGACAACTGAAACTGGCTCAAGACCAAATGTATTTGCTACATGTCTTTCTATTGTTAGCGCACGATTAATATGCTCGCAGCCTTGAAATGCTAAATGCAGTTTATGTTTTGCAGCAAAAGCTTGCAGTGGTTCAAATAGCGCTTCCGCAACTTCCAAAACACCCGCTGTGCCAATTTTCTGACCAATCACTTCGGAAGTAGAGCAACCTACAACGAATAATGTATTCGGTAAGAAGGCTGCTTGCTCTTCAAATTCAGTGAGTAACTGAGTCATTTGCTTTTGTAAAAGTAGCATATCCAATACTCAGTCACCGTCCTTTTAGTTTTCTAGTTCTGCGATTTTTTCAACGCGGCGAGTATGACGGCCACCTTCAAAATCCGTTTCAAGCCAAGTTTGTGCAATTTCACGTGCAAGACCTGGACCAATTACACGTTCACCCATTGCTAAAACGTTTGAATCATTATGGCATCTTGTTGCTTTCGCACTAAATAAATCGTGAACTAGTGCACAACGGATACCTTTAATTTTGTTTGCAGCAATGGACATACCAATCCCTGTTCCACAAATTAAAATACCTTTATCAAATTCCCCGTTTGCAACACCTTCAGTAACTGGCTTTGCATAATCAGGATAGTCTACTGAATCATCTGATTGTGGACCAAAGTCCGTGTAGCTAATATTTAGCTCCTCTAACAATTGCATAATTTCTCGACGTAAGTTATTGCCTCCGTGATCAGAAGAAATTGCTATTCTCACTGGGTTCCCTCATTTCGAATTATAGTCACATTTAGTGTACCACTTCTTGCGAAATAAGAACACGACTTTTATCAATCATTTTGAACATTTTTCGTTTAAATACGAACGTTTTTGCTACACTCTGTTTATATCGTTAATTTTTAGGTGCATTTTCATGTCAATGTTGTATGTATCATGTCAGTAAATTCGTATTCTATTTTCCACCTTGTTCACGTTTTGATTCTTCCTTTTGAAAAAATACAGTTAACTCCCTTTTATTTAATTACGCGAAGGCATGCATGATTCTATCAGCGGTTCTACAGTGCTATCGGCGCTTTTCAACATTCTATCGGCGATTCTACAGTTCTCTAATCATACCGCACATAAATCTGAATAGAATTTACACAAGATTTGCTCTGTTTTAGTGAACACTGATCTTTACTAATCAAACTAACTATCCTTTTCTATCCTAATTATAGGTAAATTCTGCTTTCGAAATTATGCTACCCTCATTATTTATCAAAAAAACGAGGTATCCAACGATTAAATCGTCGAATACCTCTCAAGAGTGTCCTGCTATTTCTAACGCTGAATTTAACTAAAACCAATTATTCACTACGATCAAATTGCTGAATCACTTTGTATAGTTCTTCTGATTGTTTTTTCAGACCATGTGCTAATTTTTCGACTTGCTCGATTGAATATGCCTGTTCTTCTGCAGCACTATTCACTTCTTGAGCACCTGCTGAAGTTTGCTCTGCAATAGCAGCTACTTCTTGTGATTGATGTGCCGTCATTTCAATATTACGCATTTGTCTTTCAATTAACGAAGAAATTTCCACAACAGATGATGCCATTGTATGAACGCTAGTTGACATACCTTCTACAGCAGCTGTCGTTTCACCTACACGGTGTGCTTCTTTTGTAGCGAATGATACTTGTTCATTCATTTGTTTTACGACAATTTCCACGTTTTGTTGCATCGTATGAATTAATGATGTGATTCCTTGAACAGCTTTTGCACTTTCATCTGCCAAGCCACGAACTTCTTCAGCAACAACAGCAAAACCTTTACCGTGTTCCCCAGCACGTGCCGCTTCAATAGAAGCATTTAATGCCAAGAGATTTGTTTGCGCAGCAATATCTCCGACTAACCCAATAATTCTTTCTACTTGTCCTGCATTTTCTTCTAACGCACGGATATTTTTCAATGCTTCGTTATTACCTGACGCAATTTGCTGGATACTATTTACTAACGTTTCAATAGCATTTGTTGTCTCCGTCAAATTATGTAAAATATCTTTCGTTTGCGATGCCGAATGAATTGCTCTTGTATTGACTTCTGTCGCAAGCTCTCTTACATCTTCAATCGCTTCTACTGTTCCTTGTACCGCATTTGCCGAAGCTTCTGCACCTTCAGAAATATGCCTAACCGTTCGAGCAATACCTTCTGCTTTTTTAGAAGCCACTTCTGTTTCATCTGACAAATTTATAATTGTTTTATTTGTTTGTTGGAAGTTTTGATCGATACTTTCTACCATTTCACGCAAATTTAATACCATTAGTTGAAACGCCTCTGCAACTGAGCGAATTTCATCATTTGTTTTTGGCATCTGAACATCTTGTCCAATTTTACCATCCGCAACTCTTGCAGCTGTACGTTCAAGTTGCTGTAACGGTTTCACTAAAATCACACTGAACACCGCCGCTAAAATGCATGACCAAGTAATACCGAGTGCATATGTAATGATCTGAAATAATCCACTCTCGACTTTCGGGAAAAAAGTTGGCTGTATAAATTCGATAAAAACAAAGCTTACTGAGTATGTAATTAATGCTAATATACCTACAAACAATACGAGTTTGCGTCTTAATCCAAATGTTGTTTTCATACTGTTTATTAAGCCTCCTCAATTTTGAACATTGCTGTTTTTATAAGTGCTTCTAGTTCTTTAAACGTGTCTCGATATAGTTCAATATCACCAGCATACGGATCATAAACATCTAACGAGCCAGGAGTAGCAACATATTCTTTTAACGTATATGTTTTGTCTGCAACATCTCGAACATTCAATTTAATGGCATCACGGTGAGTGACTGTCATTGTTAAAATTAAATCAGCCCATTTTAATGCCTCTTCAGTCAATTGGCTTGCGGAATGCTCGTGCATAATACTTGCTTCATGTAATACTAGTTGCGCATTAGCAGACATATTAGCACCTTGTGTGGCATTTAAACCTGCCGAGCGCACGTCGATATTTGCTAATCGTTTGTCCTTAACAATCGCCTCTGCCATAGCACTTCGACACGTATTTCCTGTACAAACAAATAGTAAATTCATCTACATCAACTTCCTTATCCTATTATCTTCTCGTTTATGTCATCGTCCAAATACTCATGATGATGAAGACAATACCCGCAACAATATTAATTTTAGTGCCCATAATCCGTTTACTTCTTCTAGCAATTACAAGCGCTATATAGGAACAAGCAAAAGCACTAATGCCTGCACTAACGATAAAAATAGTTTTTTCTAAATTTAGCATACCAAAAGAAATACTTACTGAAAAGGTATCCAAGCTCGCTATAACAGCTAAAATCAGCGGCGAGACTGCAGAATTTCTCTTTGCATTTGAAGACAGTAATAATTGTAATCCAACACAAAATAGCAATATACTAGAAATCCATTTTGCCCATTCTAATAAAAATTGTAATATCCAATTCCCTAATTCGAATCCAAGAAACGGAAACAACATATGTAACGAAGCTGTCCATAAAGAAAGTAAAATACGAGACTTCACTGATGGCATCAATATGTACAGTCCAAATACGTCAATTGACGTTAGTAAGCCAGCAATAACACCTTGCACCGACACACTCCTTCATTCTCCATTATTTTATCATTTTATGCTCGTAAATACACTAATATCATGAAAATATCGCATTGATAAAATAAAACTAAATGGAGTTTCGGACACATGTATTGCTCTTAGCCTACTTTAAACTTCAAACCACTTTCCACCTGCTGCTTTTTCTAGTCGATTCATGATGGCTGCACCGACTCCTTCTATAGAAGTAGCAGTTGCTAAAATAATTGTCGCTTCTGTTTTATCGCATGCTCTTAGTGCATGGTATAACATCGCACCCATTTCTTCCTTTGCACCTGCCTCACCAATCGAAAAGAACGAATCCGTTGGCAAATGAGCAAAATCCACTGGTGCTAGTAGCGCAACATTATGACCACCTTCTTGAAGCATTGTTAAAGCTTTATGTACTTTAATTTCATCACATTCAATTAAAAACACAGGTGCATTCGGCGCATAATGTGTATACTTCATGCCCGGCGCTTTCGGTGTAGACTCCATACTTTGTTCAGTATTTGACGGCTGAAGTACAGGACCAATCGCTTGCTCCAACATTTCTTTCGTCACACCACCAGGTCGTAAAATAACAGGTGGATTATGTGTAACGTCCAATACTGTCGATTCAAACCCTATACCTGTAGCGCCCCCATCTAAAATATATGGAATGCGTCCTTGCAAATCGTCTTCCACATGTATTGCTTCAGTGGGACTCGGCTTTCCACTACGGTTCGCACTTGGTGCAGCTAATGGCTGTTTCAACTGTTGTAAAAGATTCAAGGCAACTGGATGATCTGGCATACGAATGCCTACCGTAGTAAGTCCTGCCGTAACACTTTTTGCTAGCACATTTGGCTTTGCATGCATCACTAATGTCAGCGGTCCAGGCCAAAATAAAGCCATACACTTTTTTGCAAACTCAGGTATTTCCGCAATATATTGATGTACTTCCTCCATGTCACCTATGTGCACGATTAATGGGTTATCAGAAGGGCGCCCCTTTGCTTCAAAGATTTTTTTCACTGCTACATCATTCGTTGCGACCGCCCCTAATCCGTAAACTGTTTCGGTCGGAAATGCAACCAGTTCGCCAGCATTTAACATATCCACAGCTTGTGTATAAGTTTTCGCGCTATTCACATTACTATCCACAACTTTTCGTATAGTTTTCATCTTAAAACCTCCCTCTATAATTGAATTTCCTGAAAATTACCCACACTTTGTTAATAACTTACCTCAAATTGTGTATAAGTTTTCAGAATTTATCTTTTATTTCTTCAATCACATCTTTCAACCACTCCCATAACCAGAAAGTTACAGGTTCACTTTCTTCCTCTTTCTCTGGCTCACAAATGCTAGGGAAAGCGCTACACCACCAGTTATCTCCACGTCCTTCTCCTATTTTTATGAAGATAGATTGATAGTAGTTTTGTGGATAAAAAACGCCGACTGTTCTCTTTGGTGGGATTAAGTTATCCCCAATCTGTACCTCTGTATCAATTTGTGGATACTTTTCTTTTAATTCTACTTCAAATTGCTGCTTTATTTGTTGTAATTGCTTGTTATCCACATGCCCATTATCCATTAGCTTTGAAAAATAAGGAGCATAGGCTAGTGCAATTTCCTTTTTTATTGCTTGATCGCTCTTTGTATTACTGTTTGCTACAACACGTACTTTATAACTTTCATCTTGTACATTTGCCTGCGCCTCTTCTACACTACCAATCACTTGCGGGATAAAAATAATACAAATTTGTAGGACAATTGCTGCCACCACTAACTTTAAAATTGATAACAATACATTATTTTTTTCTACTCTAACAATCTCGTAATCATTTAACATATGAAAATCCCTCCTTGCTCAACATTGTGGTCAAGAAAGGATTCTTTTATTCATGTATTTCGCAAAAAATCATTCGGGGTTTTCCGTTAATATCTTTTTCCACAGTAACCGTCGCTTGTGGAAAACTTTTTTCGAAAAATCCCATTACCGCTTCGCCCTGTGTATAACCGATTTCTAAACCTATTAAGGCTGGCTTATTCATGAGTGGGGGTAGCTGTTCAGCTAACTGACGATATAATCGTAAACCTTCTTCATCAGCAAATAATGCACTATGCGGTTCATGTGCTAGTACTACATCCGACATTTCACTTGCCTCATCAAAAGCAATATACGGAGGATTGGATAACACGATATCAAACTTTTCCCCTTTAAGAGGCTCCGTTAAATCACCTTGTCTAAAATCAATTTCTGCTTGTAATGCGCTGGCATTTTTTTTAGCCGTAACGAGCGCAGCATCTGATAAATCAGTAGCCGTAATTTGCAAATTCGGTGCTTCTAATTTCATAGAGATCGCAATAGCGCCACTGCCTGTCCCTATGTCTGCCAGACACAAGCTTTTGTCTTCACCAAAAATACTTACTATACGATTTAATGCACCTAAAACAAGCTCCTCTGTTTCTGGACGAGGGATTAATACTGATTCATCAACTATAAATGTGCGACCATAAAATTCTTCTGTTCCAATACAATATTGAACAGGACGACCTTCTGCATGCTCTTTCACAAGTGCCATAAAGCGCTCATCTTGTTCCTCTGTTAATTGCTCGTACATTTGCATCATCACACCAGAATAAGATGTTTTTAATACATGTTGCATGACGAGTCTTGCAGCTGTTTCCTCACGACCATTTTCCAATAAAAAAGAAGAAGCCCATTTAAGGGCCTCAAATACTTGTCTATGCTTATACATCTTCATTCAATCTCGCTAATTTAGATGCTTGTTCTTCTAATATTAATGTATCGATTACTTCATCCAGTTTACCTTCCATGATTTGGTCTAACTTTTGAATTGTTAAACCAATACGGTGGTCTGTCACACGGTTTTGTGGATAATTGTATGTGCGAATACGCTCCGAGCGATCTCCTGTACCGACTGCTGATTTACGTGTCGCATCGATTTCACTTTGCGCTTCCTGCATATACATATCAGCTACACGTGCACGAAGGATTTTCATCGCTTTTTCACGGTTTTTAATTTGTGAACGCTCATCTTGCATCGATACAACGACCCCTGTTGGAAGATGGGTCATACGAACAGCTGACATTGTTGTATTAACCGACTGCCCACCTGCTCCTGAAGATGCAAATGTATCAACACGAATATCTTTTTCATGAATGTCAACATCTACCTCTTCTACTTCTGGTAAACATGCAACCGTTGCAGTTGATGTATGAATACGGCCTGAAGACTCTGTTTCTGGTACGCGTTGCACACGGTGTGCACCGTTCTCATACTTGAATTTTGAGTATGCACCTTGCCCATTTATCATAAAGACAATTTCTTTATAACCACCGATACCTGTAGGGTTTGCGTCCATTATATCGATTTTCCAGCCTTGTGTTTCAGCATAGCGTGTATACATACGGAATAAGTTACCTGCAAATAGAGCCGCTTCTTCTCCACCTGCTGCACCACGAATTTCCATAATAACGTTTTTGTTATCATTCGGATCTTTTGGAATTAACAGCACGCGTAAACGCTCTTCTAAATCTGTCTGCTGTTCGTTTAACTCATTAAACTCTTCTTTTACCATTTCACGCATTTCCGCATCTAGCTTGTCATTTAACATCTCACGAGCATCTGCTAATTGCTGCTTTACCTCTTTGTATTCGCGATAAGCGGTCACTGTATCTTGAATATCTGATTGTTCTTTTGAATAATCGCGTAATTTTTTATTATCATTCACGATTTCTGGATCGCTTAAAAGCTCATTTAATCTTTCATAGCGATCTTCTACTGCTTGTAATTTATCAAACATGAAGTTCACCTCTATTATATTTTAGTCATCATTTTATGGACCTACACCATAATCTATGCTTGACAGCACATTCCACTGCAGGCGGACGCTTTCCGCGGGGCGAGCGCCGAGCCTCCTCCGGGCCAACACGATGTT